>DASYBA010000584.1:0-5867 GCA_036501005.1 Candidatus Xenobia bacterium
GCGTCGATGTGCACCACGTTGGGGACCCCGGGTTGCAGATAGCGGATCTCCTCTCCGCCGACATTCAAGTAGGCATCGCGGGCCTGTGCCAGGCCGGACAGCAGCAGCACAAGGAGCAGGATCAGCTTTCGCATGGGAACCTCCTCACCAGTAGGGGACGCGGGGGGGCTCTGGGGGCGCAGGTCGAGACTTGGGGGGAAACGCTTCGGCGAAACGGACCGCGGCAAATCGAACGAGATGCGCAGCTTCGGATGGGGCAATCTGCGCGCGCCGGCGACCCCAGCGGACCTGGTGCTCGCTGTCGGGGGCCTCCCACGGGAGCATGACCGCGGCTCGGCTGCCAGCCTCGACGAGAACGCCGTATCGGTGGACGTCCCAGACCTGGCCCGGAAAGACTCGCTCTCCCTGCCCGGGAACGCACAGGACAATGCGGATGTCGTCGAGTTCTGCCGGCTTGACGGGAGGGTGTAGCGGATCCTGGAGACACGCTTCCCGCACGTTGGCCACGATCTCGTCGGCCAACCGGGCGGTGCGAGGCTGCAAGGTGCCGCGACAGCCTCGCACCACCAGGCGCCGGTTCTCGAGGCTGACGAAGACGCCGCTCTGCGCTTGCAACGCAGGCGTGAGCGCCGGGGAGATGCGAATCGCCCGTCCCATGACCCACCCGGTCAAGGCGGTCCGGGCCAGATGCAGGGCCTGGGCCTGGAAGATGGGGTCCTCGTCCCCGACGAGGTCGATGGCCGCCACCGGCACTGCCACGAGAAGCACCATCAGCGCCAACCACCTACCCATAGAGCCCATGGTAGCGGGCCGAGTTCTCGGGGCGGTATCAGCGCGATAACAATTTCGCTACTGCATGTGCCAGCCGTGACTCACCAGAATGGACTGCCCGCTCAGCGCGTTGGACGGGAAAGTAGCCAGGAACACTGCCGTTTCGGCCACGTCGCCCAGGGCCGTGAATTCGCCATCCAGGGTCCCTCTCAGCAACACCTTGTGCACGACTTCCTCTTCGGTGATGCCGAGCTGTTCAGCCTGTTCCGGAATCTGCCGCTCCACCAGGCGGGTTCGCACCGGCCCGGGGCACAGCACGTTGGTGCGCACCCGACGATGGGCGCCTTCCTTGGCCACCACCCGGGCCAACCCCAGCAGGCCGTGCTTGGCGGCCACATACGGCGCCTTCAAGGGCGACGCCTCATAGGCGTGCACCGAGCCCAGGTAGAGGATGGCGCCCCCGTGTTCCTGCTTGTACATGTTCCGCAGGCAGGCGCGAGTGACTAGAAACGCGCCGTCCAGGTGCACCGCCAGCATGCGCTTCCAGTCTTCCAGCTTCAGGTCTTCGACCAGGGCAATGTGCTGGTATCCCGCGCAGGTGACCAGCGTGTCGATGCGGTGCCAGGCGTCCAGCACGGTGCGAATGCCCTGCTCCACCATGGCTTCGTCGGCGACGTCCATCTCGACGGCCATGGCGGATCCGCCGCCGGCCTGGATGGCGCCGACGGCCTCCTGGGCCCCCAGCAGCGAGATGTCGACGACAGCGACCTTGGCACCCTCCTGGGCGAAGCGTTGGGCAATGGCCCGGCCGATGCCACCGGCCCCGCCGGTGACCACCGCCACCTGTCCCTTCATCCTCATCCTTACCGTCCTCCCGGGCGCCCGTCTTCGGTGAGGGACATTCATTCCCTGGTGTCTGGGGATACCGCCGATAGGTCGGGGATACCGCCGATAGGTCGGGGTATATCATGGACATGAGGAAGTTGCTTGTTTGTTCAATAGCCTGGCTGCTGATTGCACCGGCCGCAGCGACGTCGCACCGAACCCGCCATACGGTCGTCGTGCATGAGCGGAAGGACCTGCGGCAGACGTACCCCACGGAAGTGGATGCGAAGAACCGCCAGCAGAAAGTGCCGGAGCGGGACATGAAGAATCTCCGGCACCAGCCGGCCGGCGGTCCCGTCAACTACTGGTACTACTATTACCCGAAGCCACGCTATTAGTATCGGATTTAGCGACGACGACGGTCACGTTGTCGTCCACCTCGGCCTTGATGGCCGCCTCGATCAGTCGGGCGGTCGTCTCTTTCGCACTGCCCGGCTCGGTGAGGAGTTGCAGCAGCTTGCCCGGGGCCAGATTGCGAAAGAGGCCATCGGTGGCCAGCAACAGGACGTCGCCGGGTTTGACCTTCATGAACCAGTCGTATTCGTCTTGCCGTCGAGGCGACAAGATGGGTGCAGAAGGTCCTCCCAGACACGAGGTGATGCTACCGCTGGGCACGACATGGGGACGGGAGCGATACAAGATGCTGTCTCCCCGCACCCACCACAGAATCGAATCGCCGGCGTAGCGGTGGAGCACGCCCGACGGCAGCACCAGAGCACAGGCGATCGTCGTCGCCATGCCCTTCAGCGCTGGCTGGCGGCGGGCCTGGGCCAGGATGGTGTCGTGAATCTTGCGAAGGCTGCCGTCTATCGTATCGGAAACGGTCTCCGGCATCTTGTCGACTTTCCAGCGCGGGGCCACCTTCAATAGCTCCTGCACGGCCAGTTCCGCCGCGACTTCGCCGCTGTTACGCCCGCCGACGCCGTCAGCCACGGCCAGGAACCACGCTTCGCCCCCCATGTCCAGGGCCAGAAAACGATCCTGGTTGATCTCCCGCTTGCCGACGTCGGTGGCGACGTCAACATCCCACGTCACAGACGCCCGACCTCGGTCCGGATCTCGTCGGCCCACGGGCCGGCCGGACAGTGACTGAGGGCTGCCTCCAGATGGGTACTGGCCTGGGGGAGGCGGCCCAGCAGCTCGCACATGCCGCACGAGTAGAGGGCGTACAGGTCGTCCGGTTTTCGAGCCAGATACCGCTGCCAGTCTGCCTCTCCGGCCAGGTAGTTGCCTCGCCGTCGGTACCAGCCAGCCCGTTCCGCCATCAGCCCCAGGTCGTCAGGATGTACCAGGAGATCGCGATCCAGCAGGGTCTTCCAGGCATCGGTCGCCCGTACGACGTAGAGAACATAGGGATTGTCGGGAGACGTTCGGTGCAAGATGTCCGACAACAGATCCATGCGCCAGGCGTCGTGTCGAAGGCGTTCTTCGATATAGTACTGGTAGACGTTGTCGACCATGGTGCTGGTGCGGAGCCAGGTGGCGAAGTTCGGGCTCGGATGGATGACGTAATACGCGGTCTGCCGGGCCGCCAGCAGGAACTGCAGATCGATGTCCGCCTGCGGCACGTACCCATACTCCAAGGTCGGCCGATCGTCCGTCAGAGGGGGCGTGTCCTGGGTATACATCCGCAAGGCTTCGGGGCCGTGGAGGTAGGTATTCAGGAGAGACTCCACCGAGTCGACGCCGATGCCTTTCAGTTCGTCACCGACCGGCCCTTGCATGCCCCGCGCGATGCGCGTGTAGTCGAGGTGCAGGGGTTCATTACCACCCAACAGCAGCAGATCCGTGTAACCATATCCAGACCACAAGGTGGCGTCAGGGAACACGTCGACGAAGGCCCGAATACAGGTCTTGACGTCTGCGGAGCGCATCTGATGGATAGGCAGCCACTGACACACCAGGCCGTTCTGGGCCAGGTGCTGGCGGCACACGCGATAGTAGTCTGCCGTGTATAGATTGACAGCCCCTGCATTGCCCGGCGGGGGCGGTTCGAACGTAATGACGTCGTACTGCAGGTCGTGCGTCATCAGATAATGTCGGCCATCGTCGATATAGAGGTGCACCTTGGGGTTGTTGCGCACTTCGTGATTGAGGTTGTCGAAGTAGGACAGGGTCTGTCGCACCGTGCGGGAGAGATCGACACAATCCACACGCTCGACTTCGGGGTGCAGGGCCACCGCCGACAGCGTCATGCCGGTGCCCACGCAGATGACCAGGGCGCGGTGGGGATCGGGGTGCACCAGCACCGGAAGATGTCCCATGAGGCGCATGTACCGTCGGGACTTGAAGGTCGTCCCGGTCATGGAGAAGCCGTTGACGAAGAGTCGCCGGGCCATGCTGCCATCCCAGTCGTACTCGTCGGCGACGGCCACCGTGTTCTCGATGTCGTCGGCAAAGTAGGCCAGATGGCCGTAACGGGCCTCCCAGGTGCTGCGGGTCAGCGCCTCGCCCGGCACGGCCAGAAGCGCGACGACCAGCGCTCCCGCGACGACCAGCCCGGCGGCCGCGGCCAGGCGGGCACCCCCCCGAATGGCGGTCCACACGGCCAGGGCGGCGCACAGCAGGGAGGTCACCAACAGTGCCTTCTGCAGACCCAGGACTGGCAGCAGCCAGAACCCCGCCGCCAGCGATCCCAAGGCAGATCCGACCGTGTTCCAGGCATAAGGTCGGCCCACATCGCCCCCCGCCAGGCGGATGTAAAGCGGAAAAGTCGCCCCCATGGCCAGGGTGCTGGGCAGCATGATGAGCACACAACTGACGCTGGTGCCCACCAGGAACTGGACCCAGCCCGACGCGACCAGGCTGGCCTGCACCTGCTGCAGCAGGGGATCCAGCCGAGACATGACCAATAGCGAAAGGCCACCGGCCACGGCCAGGAAGATCTGCAGCACGGCCAGCAGCCCCGCCGGCCGAGTCATCCGCTCGGCCGATCGCTGCACCAGCCATGCGCCGCCCGCCAGACCGGTGAGGAAGGTGGCCAGGATGATGCTGAACACGAAGATGGCCGCCCCTTCGAAGAAGAGCAGGCTGCGGGTCCACAGCACTTCGAACGCGAGGGCCGCAAAACCCGAGACGGCAAAGCTCCACAACACCCAGAGGGGAGGCGGATCGGCGGCCGGCCCCGGGGGCTCCAGATGGCTCGGAAGCCGGTGTCGCATGGCCAGCACCAGGGTGGCCACCAAGAGGTTGCCCAAGCCGGCCACGATGCCGGTCTCTCGCAGGCCGACGGTCGGAATCAGCGCAAAATCGCAGAGCAGCGCTCCCAGCACCGCGCCCAGCGTGTTGACCGCATAGAGGCGGGCCACCTTGGCCGCCACATCGGCCGAGCCGTGGGAGAGATGGAGCGACAGGATGGGCAGGGTCGCGCCCATCAGGGTGGTGGGCAGGAGCAGGAGGAGAAACAGCAAGGCCAGTTGTCCGCCCGCCTGCACGTGGGCGGCGACGCCCGCCAGGTGGGGGAGCAAGCAGGTCACGCCCACGCCCGTAAGGCCCATCAAGGCTTCGAGGGCGCAGTACACGCCCAGCCGGTCGCTGCGCCGGGTGGCGATCGATTGCCCCAGCCGTCCCCCCAGGGCCAGGCCGGCCATGAACGCCGTGACCGTCATCGACACCGACAACAGGGTGGTGCCGAACAACCAGCCCAGCATGCGGGTCCACAGGACCTCGTAAAGCAGTGCGCTGGCTCCGGAGACAAAGAAGCACAGCAGCAGTCCGGTTTCGACACGCCGCATTCCCCACGGATATACGTCGGCGCTCCCGTAGTTACCTTGGAACGATCAACCTCTCGAACAGGCGACGGGATGCGGCCGCGACCTCGTCGACCGCCCGCTCGAACACCTCCTGGTTGGCTTTTGAGGGCTTGTGGAAGCCGCTCACCTTGCGCACGAACTGCAGCGCAGCGGCCTTCAACTCCTCATCCGAGGGCGGGCCTTCGGGATGGCGAAGCTCCCGGATGCTGCGGCACATCAGCTCTGCTGCGCCTCACCCTGGGCGGGGGTGGGGGCGGCCTGCTGGGTCGCGAACTGCTTCTCGGCCGCCACTCGAGCATCGACCGCGGTGGAGAAGTTGCCGAAGGCCTGGCCCAAGGGCGAGTTGCTGGGAATGCGTCCCTGCTGGACCAAGGGCATCACGCTGTCCCGGTCGATCATCAGCCGGGTCGTCTCCGGCAGGCTCTGGAAGTTCTGCGGGCGACCCGCCGTGATGGCCTG
>DASYBA010000585.1:0-6999 GCA_036501005.1 Candidatus Xenobia bacterium
GATACGCTCACGCAGTGTGCGGCAGATGCCTCCTACGCTGTCTCCGCAAAGGTGTGTGCCCTTCCGCTGCCCCGGAAACAACCAGCCCTCTGGGTGGACCGCTTTCATGTATTCATTGAGCAGGGCCAGCAGGCCAGGGGAGAGCATGACGTAACGGTCCTTCTGCCCTTTTCCCTGGATTACCCTGATCATCATCCGCTTTTTGTCGATATCGGGAACTCGCAGCCGGACGACTTCCTCGCGACGTAAACCAGTTGCATACGCCGTAGAGACCAATGCCCGGTGCTTGATGTTCCGGATGGGCTCCAGGAATTCTACGACCTCCTCCAGGCTCAGGATTTCCGGGAGGCGCCTCGGTCGCTTGCCGTAGTGGATATGCTCGATGGCCCACTCTTTCTTGAGCGTAACCCGATAGAAGAACCGCAAGGCACACACTGCGATGTTCACGCTGCTTTGCGACAACCGCTTCTCCCGCATCAAGTGCAACTGGTAGGCCTTGATGTGGTCGGGCCCCAGCCGGCCCGGCGGCTGGCTTCCATGGAACGCCACGAACTTGGCGACCGCGTCCACGTAATGCTCCCGAGTCCTGGGTGACAGGTTACGCACCTCCATGTCGTCCAGCATGCGGTCGCGCAGGCTGGGTCTCTTGAGGTCAGTCGGGCCCGCTTGCATCACGGTGCCAGCCATGGCCCCACCCGACCTGCCTGTCTCGGGTGGCAAATCAAGGTCCCTGGCCCAATCCTTCCCGAGCGTTACCCCGTATAGGAAACGTAGCGCGGCCAGGACGTGCTCCCTGGTGTCCAGAGGCAGGTTCTGCTCCACTAGCAATGACAGATAGCCAGCGACATCCTGGGCATCCAGCCGACCAGGAGGCCACTCCTTGTAAAACTCAGCGAAACCGCTGACCGCCTCGAGGTAACGACGTTGGTGGCCGACAGAAAAGTGGAGGGCTTGCATGTCCTCGAGCATCCGCACCCGGAGGGGCTTTACGCTAGGTGACACCGATGCACCAGCACTGGAAGACTCAGGTAGCGGTAATAACAGGGGGCGAGCCCCCAATTGAAGAATGGCCACGCTGGAATACACTCCTTTCAGGATCGTTTGCGAGACGGATCTGGGGGAGTGTTTCCGGATTGCTGTCACCGACTCCTAGGTGAGCAGTATTCAATTGATGGCGACCGGCGGGGTAGCGCTCCACTGGCTCCGCTATCGGGGATCAGCTACGTCGAGGCGTCCAACCGCCAGCGGCGGTTTTAGTTCAATGTGTCGTAGCTGGTAGGGTAGGCTACTCCAGATCGGCACTCCCGGCGTCTGGAGTAACTTCCGCCTGGCTCGGAGAATAGCTCGGCCGCTCAGACTACTCCATCAGGGGGGCTAGACGTGGTCCTGACCCGCACCAAGGCTGAACCCAAGGTTTTCGCTCCGGGCGCCCGAGTCGTCGTCCGAGACGAGGAATGGCTGGTCCGTACCACCCGCTCCACCTCCACCGGAGGCTCGGCTGTCCACGTGACTGGCCTTTCCCCCCTGATCCGGAACAAGCAGGCCATCTTTCTCACCGAGCTGGACGAAGTGACCGAGCTCCGGCCAGAGGACACTCGGTTGGTCGCGGACCTGAGCCCTCAGTACCGCCGCTCCCGCCTCTACCTGGAAACCCTCCTCCGCCGCACGCCCCCGACCGACGCTCGCCTGTACATTGGCCACCGGGCAGCCATGAACTTTGCCCCCTACCAGTTTGTGCCGGCCGCGAAGGCTCTGCAGCAAGCACGCCCGCGCATCTTGATCGCCGATGGGGTCGGCCTGGGCAAGACCCTGGAGGTGGGCGTGCTCCTCACCGAGCTAGCCCGCCGCGGCCGGGCAGACCGAATCCTGGTTGTCGCACTTAAGTCCATCCTGACCCAGTTTCAGCAGGAGATGTGGGCGCGCTTCACAATCCCCCTGGTCCGCCTCGACTCCATCGGCCTCCAGCGAGTCCAGGCTAAAATCCCCTCCAACATGAATCCGTTCTACTACTTCAACCGCGTCATCATCTCTATCGACACGCTGAAGAAGGACGAGAAGTACCGCCGTTTCCTGGAAGATAGCCACTGGGATGTCATTGTCGTTGACGAGTGCCAGCACGTCGCCGAACGGGGCACAGGAAAACGGTCTCAGCGTTCACGCTTGGCCTCACTCTTGGCCCGCCGCTGCGACTCGCTCATCCTGACGTCTGCGACGCCCCACGACGGTCGCCCAGAGTCCTTTGCCAGCCTCATGAACCTGCTCGACCCCACAGCGGTGGCCAACCCAGCGGAATACACCCGGGAGGACGTCCAGGGGCTCTTTGTCCGCAGGTTCAAGAAAGACATCGCTGACCAGGTCGTTGGACAGTTCCAGGAGCGCTCGGGGCACCCCCATCACGTGTCCGCATCGACTCCTGAGAACAACGTCTTTGACCAACTGGGCAAGATCGAGTTTCGCACGATTGACCGCCAACGAGGGGGTGGTGGGGTCCTCTTCCGCACCACGCTCTTGAAGGCGTTCCTTTCATCGCCAGTGGCATGCGCCCGCACGGTCGATGAGCGCATGAAACAGAGGGTGGTCCGCGACCTAACCAGTCCAGATGCGGCCCATGACAGGGAAGTCCTGAGTGATCTCCTTGAGCTGCTAGAGTCCTGTCGAGTATTTCCGAAATTCGATCGGCTTTGCCAACTTCTCGGCGAGTTTGGCTATAAGCCCGGTTCCTGTGGCGAGCGGGTGGTTATTTTCGCCGAACGCATAGACACTCTGAAGTATCTCCAGGAGGAGCTGACGAACCGTTACCAGCTCAAGCCGCGGCAAATCGCGGTGTTCCACGGGAGTCTCCAGGACGTCGAACAAGAAGAGCTCCGCTCTGACTTCGGTGCGGCCGACGGTAAGATCCGGATTCTGCTGGCCAGCGATGCAGCCTCGGAAGGCATCAACCTGCACTTCTTCTGTCACCGCCTCGTCCACTTCGACATCCCGTGGTCCCTGATCACCCTGGAACAGCGTAACGGCCGTATCGATCGGTACGGACAACAGCAGGTTCCCCATCTTCATTACCTGCTTACCGTCCCTACCCATCCAGGGCTCAAGGGAGACCTGCGGGTCCTGGACCGCCTCATTGAAAAGGAGCAGGCAGCCCACAAGAACCTGGGAGACGTGGCCTGGCTCCTGGACCTGCACGACGTCGAGAAGGAAGAACAGCGGATTGCTCTTGGCATCCAGGAACACGAGGCGGCCGAGAGGATCGTCCCGGAGAAGCCTCCCAATTCCGACTTTCTGGCTCTGCTCATGCAGGTGGAAGAGGAAGCTCCCCAGGAGGAAGCTGTCCAGACCGTTGACCCGACAACCCTCTATCGGGACGACCTGAGCTACGTCCGAGAAGCCTGGGACGAACTGGCGGTGTCCGACGACGATTCGAGTGCCCTTGAATGGCAGGATCACGCCAGCGGCTTCACACTCACAGCGCCTTCCGATCTGCGCTATCGATTTTCCTACCTGCCGCCAGAGATTACGCCGAAGGATTGGGAGTTCCGGCTCACGGTAGATAGGAAGCGAATGGCGGCCGTGTGGGACCAGTGTCGACAGAAGGAAGGCCAATGGCCGGACTGGCAGCTCTTTTGGAATCTGCACCCGATAGCCGAGTGGCTGAACGACCAGGTGCTGGGACTGTTCCCTCGCCACGAGGCGCCGGTCATCCAGGTGCCTCGAGGCCTGCGCGCGGGGGAAACGGCCTATGTCTTCCAGGGTGTCCTGTCCAATTTGCGGAGCCAGCCGGTGGTCGTCGACTGGTTCGCCGTGATCCAACAAGACGGGGCGGCCCGTATCGAACCTTTTGAAGCGCTCGCTCACGCCTCCGGCCTGACCGCACCGGTGTCCAACCCAGAAGTGAGCATAATACCGCTGTCGACCGGCCTCTCAACCGCGGTTTCCCGCGCTCGGGAGCACATGGTGAAGCTACGCCAGGAGCACGCGGACCGGTTGCGGGGGCTTCTGAACGACGAAGACACGCGCATCGCACGGTGGCAGCGAGAATCACTGAGACGATTGGAGAACAGCCCGAGCCGAGATAGCCGTCGACTGGAACAAGAACGGCGCCGGATAGACGAAACGGTCCAGGACCGGCGAGAGAGTATTGAACACGGCCTTCAGACCGTGGACGCTCCGTACCTGCGCCTGGCGGTCGTCCTGGTTCCGAAGGAGTAACCATGCCTCTCGATCTGTCCGCTATTCACAACGTTGGCGAGTTCTATTCCAACCACTACCTGGACGCACTACTGGAGGGCGACCTCAAGTCAACCTATGAGCGCTGGGCTCTGCGGGAGCGGGACCAGGGCGTGCGGACTCCCATGAAATCTCTCTTGTCGCTGTCCAGCGATTGGTTCAAGGCCCGCGCTCGGGTAGACGACGAGCGGGATCCGCAGCGCCGCTGGGAGGTGGCCCGCGACTTCCATCTTAGACTTCTGGAAGCGCTCGGTTACAGGCCGGCCTGCCCAGGTCAGGAACCCCTGGAAGACAGCCTTGTCCCTGTGGTTCATACCGAATCCAGGGATGGAAATCCCTTCCTCTGGGTGGTGGATGCGCCGTTTCCGCCCGACGAGGATTCGGACCCGCTAGACCAGGTGCCTCGCACGACCGCCCAGGGGGTAGACGGGGCTCGGCTGACCACGAAGACCTGGCGAGAGCTCTTGGATGAGGAGCTCTTCCGCCTGGAGCATCCACCCCGTTGGGTGCTTTTCTTGTCTGGGACAGAGGCCTGGCTCATCGACCGGTACAAGTGGGGACAGGGACGCTACCTTCGTTTCCTGCTGGGGGACCTGTTCGCCCGCCGCCAGGAAAGCGCCCTTCGGGCGACCGCCGGACTCCTGCACCGAGACGTGCTCAACCCCCAGGATGGAACGTGCCTTCACGACACGCTAGATGAGAAGTCGCACAAGCACGCCTTTGCAGTCTCGACGGATCTGAAGTTCGGGGCCCGCCAAGCGATTGAGCTCTTGGCCAACGAAGCGGTGCGGTATCGACGCGAGAAACAAAAGACAGGGGTCTTCAACGAGGACGACTTAGCCCGCCAATTGACTGCGGACTGCCTGAATTGGCTTTATCGCATACTTTTTCTCTTCTATGTCGAGGCCAGGGGTGGAGAGCTGGGCATCGTGCCCATGGCCTCGGACGAGTATCGGGCGGGGTACAGTCTGGAAGCCCTTCGGGATCTCGAGCTGGTACCATTGACGACAACGGAAGCCCAGGATGGCTACTACATCCACAACAGCCTGCAACGTCTCTTCCAAATCGTGTTCTGGGGTTTTGGCCTGGCTGGTACGGGGCGCGGAGGGCGAGACAGCGAGGCTGGCCAGATCCACATGAGCGACGAAACGGCGCATGACACCTTTCAGTTGCATGGACTGCGCAGCCCGCTTTTTGACGACGACCGTCTGCAAATCCTGAAAGGGGTGAAGTTCCGCAACGTGGTCCTGCAACAGGTCCTGCAGCAGTTGTCGCTCTCCAAGGAGGAGGGGCGTAGGCAGCGTGGGCGCATCTCTTATGCGACGCTGGGCATCAACCAGCTCGGAGCGGTCTATGAAGGCCTTTTGTCTTACACCGGTTTCTTTGCCCGAGAGGACCTCTATGAAGTCCGGGGAGAGCAGGCCGAGGGCGACGGTGAAGCCAGAACCTATTTCGTACCAGCGACTTCCCTCCCCCAATACAAGGAAGAAGAAGTGGCCAAGGATGGGGATGGACGACGTATCGTGCATCCCAAGGGGACGTTCATGTTCCGGTTGGCGGGTCGAGACCGGGAGAAGAGCGCTAGCTACTACACCCCTGAAGTACTGACTCGGTGCCTGACCAAATATTCGCTCAAAGAGCGGCTGGAGGGAGAGCCTGCCGACAAGATCCTGCAGTTGACCATATGCGAGCCGGCCATGGGGTCGGGGGCGTTCTTGAACGAGGCGATCAACCAGTTGGCCGAAGCGTACCTCGAACGCAAGCAGAACGAGCTGGGGCAGACAATTCCATCGGAGGCGTACCAAGCCGAGAAGCAGCGGGTCAAGTACTACCTGGCGGTGCATCAGGTGTACGGGGTCGACAAAAACCCCCTGGCGACGGAATTGGCCAAGGTTTCCATAGGATTGAACATCCTCTTGCCCGAGGCAGCGTCGCCGTACTTTGGGGTGCGCTTGGCGGTGGGGAATAGCCTCATCGGGGGGCGCCGGGAGGTCTTCCAAAGCACCGATCTACTGGGGACGGTATCGGGGAAGGGCAGAGGCCGGGGCGCGCAAAGAGGGGGGCCGTGGTTGGACAAGGTGCCTGACAAGGTGGCGTTGGGGACGCCTCGACCGGCTGGGACGGTGTATCACTTTCTGCTTCCTAATCGGGGCATGGCGCCGTTCGACCAGGAAGGCGTCGTCAAAGAGCTGGAGCCCGAGAACGCTGCCCATATCAAGCAGTGGCGAGCGGAGATCACCCAGGCGTTTGCCCAGGATGAGGTACGGACGCTGGAGCGCCTGTCGGATCGGATCGACGACCTGTGGAAGCGACACCTAGAGAATCGGCAGGTCCGTCTAGCCTCGATTCGACAGCCGGTGGAGGTGTGGGGACAGCCGAAGCCCACGGGAATGTGGTGGAAGCACGTAGAGGAGTGCGAGGAGTACGCCCGCCAACTGACACAGGGGACGTCTCCAGGGCGGCGGCTGGCGGCGGTGATGGACTACTGGTGTGCGCTGTGGTTCTGGCCGGTGCAACAAGCCGGGCTTCTACCGACCCGAGATGAGTGGCTGATGGAGGTGGAGGGCCTCCTGGATGGGGACGTGGACTTGGTGATGGAGCGGGTGCCCCGGTTGCGGGTCGTACGGGCGATGGCGGAGCGGTATCGGTTTCACCATTGGGAGGTGTCGTTTCCAGAGGTGTTTGCTGAGCAGGGCGGGTTTGACGTCATCCTTGGGAACCCGCCGTGGGTACAGTTGCATTGGGACGAACGACTCGTTCTAGCTGATTTCTCGC
>DASYBA010000586.1:0-22885 GCA_036501005.1 Candidatus Xenobia bacterium
TAGAAGCCCGCCGCCAGTAATCCTGGCGGCGAGCCTCCGGTCAAGCTACTTCTTGGCCCCGGCCATCTGGGCTTGCATGGCCTTCTGCAGGTCTTCCGGCTTGACTTCCTTCACGAAGGTGCCAAAGCCCCAGTGGTAGCCGAACGGATCGACGAGCGCACACATCCGATCGCCCCAGAACATGTCGGTACAGGGCTGTTTGACCGTGGCCCCGTTGGCGGTGGCGTGGGCCAAGAACTTGTCCACGTCCTCGACGTAAAGATAGAGCGACAGGGAGGGCTCCCCCTGCGGCAGGGCGCTCTTGCCCGGCATGGGCTTGCCCAACATCATGGTGGTACCGCCATGACTCATCTCGGCGTGGGCGCAGTGGCCATCGGGACCCGGCATGCTGTACTTGTGGGTGAACCCGAAGGCCTTCTGGTAGAACGCCACCGCGGCGTCAACGTCCTTGAGCGTGAGCATGGGGGTGAGCGCCGTCATGCCGTGCGGCATCTTGCCCGTATTCATATGTTTGTCTCCTCATCTGTTGTAGTAGCCAGGGTTCTTGTACCCGTCATGGCGGGTAGAGCACCGTCCACTTCTCGCCCTTGACGGCGGCAGACCAGTCGATGAACGGTTCGAACTGATCCACCAGCCACGGATCGAAGTGCTTGCTTTTGAGTTTCTGCATCTCTTCCAGGGTGGCGGCGCCGGTGAAGGCTTTTTTGTACGAACGTTGGGACCGCAGGGCGTCCCAGAAGTCCGACAACGTCATGATCTGCGCCGACAACGGAATGTCTTTCCCCTTGAGGCCGTACGGATAGCCGCTGCCGTCGAAGCGTTCGTGGTGATATTCAATCATGGGTTGGATGTTCCAGGGCAGGTCCAGCTCCTTGACGATTTCCCAGCCTCGCGTGGGGTGCTCCTTCATGACCTCGAATTCCCAGTCGGTCAGCTTGCCCGGTTTGCGCAGGATGAAGTCGGGTATGCCGATTTTTCCGATATCGTGCAAGAGGCCGCCGTAGTGGATGGCTTCGATGTCCTTGGGCGCCAGCTTGAGGAACTCGGCCAAAAAGGTGGCCACGGTGGAGACCTTGACGGAGTGTTGTCGGGTGTACTCGTCTCGCTGGTCGACCGCGTTGACCATGGCCTCGATGGTGCGGCGCCAGGTGAACTCCAGCTTCTTCAGGTTCTCCTTGAGCTGCTTGGAACTTTCCGCATGCCAGATGCCAATGGCGCCCATGAGGTGGAGGGTCGCCATGAGGTTGAGGTCTGCCTCGTTGGTCGGATCGAAAGACGTCGCCTGGGCAAACGACTCCCGCGCCAGGTCGTACTCGCCCGCTCGCACGTAGACCGCGCCCAGGCTGAAGTGGGCGTAAGGACTGTTGGGTTGGCTGGACACCACCTTGTGGTAGGCCTGGATGGCGTCGTCGGTGCGCCCGCTGCGGAGGAGCGCGGCCCCGTGGAAGTAGTGTGCCTTGAGGTCCAAGGGGTTCTGGTCCAGGACGCGAAGGAACTCCTGGATGGCGTTGTCCATCTTCCCCATGCTAAAGTACGCCTCGCCCAGCGCGGCGCGGGCCTTGACGTCTCGAGGGTTGTTCGTCACCACCCGTTCGAACTCGCGTGCTGCTTCCGAGGGCTGTCGGTTCTTCTGGTAAGCCAGGCCCAACGCATACTGGGCATACGGATGGTTGGGGGCCACCGTGAGAGCGTTGGAATAGTTGCGGATGGCCTCCGCGTCGTGGCCCACCTGTGAGTTGAGCTGCCCTAGCGAATAGTGGGCCTCGGCGTCATTGGGGTCCAGGTCGGCCGCCTTGCTGAGGTGTTCCAGCGCGGCGTCGGCTCGGCCCATCATCTTGTAGACCAGCCCGGTCTGATAATGCGCGGCCCGGTTAGCAGGGTCGATGCGCAGGGCCTCTTCGTAGTGGGACACGGCGGCATCCAACTGGTACTGGTTCTGGAGGATTTCGGCCAGCATCAGGTGGGCGCCGGCCTGGTTCGGCGACAGCGACACCGCGGTCTGCAGATAGGGCACCGCCTGCTCGACGTGGCCCGCCCGGGCCAGCAACTGCCCCATGCGAAGATTGGCCTTCACATAGTTGGGACGCAAGCGCAGCGCTTCTTGCAGGCTTTTCTGCGCCTGCGCCTGGCGGCCCAGCTCGAACTGCACGGAGGACAGCCAATAGTGGGTATTGGGCACGTTCGAACGAACCCCGACTTCGGCCTGGAAGGCCTTCTCCGCCAACTCCCGGTCGCCCCTTCGCAAGAGCGCCAGGCCCGCCAGGTACTGGGCGGTATCGTAGCGCGGGTTCTGGCGGAGCGTGGCCTGGAATTCCCGCAGCGCCCGGTCGTACTGATGGAGGATGAGGAAGACGAACCCGACGTTGAAGTGGACGATGGGCGACGGGGTGGAGAAGAGCGACAGATAGTTCTCCCAGATAGCCACCACGTCGGCCACGGTCCGGTCTCGTTCGACCGCCTGATCGAGCACGAAATCGCCGTCTTCGTCGGTCATGCGCTCCCACTCCCTGACCGCCGAGTCGTACTGCCGCATGAGAGAGTAGACCATGCCCAGCTCGAAGTGGGCGGCCACGTAGTTGGGATATAGCGAGACCGCCCGGTCGAGAATCCGCACCGCATTGCCATAGCGCTCCTCGCCTTGCTCGCGAAACCATCGACCGAGTTCATAGTATCGAACCGGGTCGGACGGGTGCTCCTGCACGGCGCGCTCGAGGCGACGTTGTATGCTGTCCATGGCGGGGTACATGTTCGGTGGCTGCCCCAGCAGGCCTCCGCCCCCTGGCCGGTGGAAGTGCGCAGCCCTATACCCGTGTCCAGCCCAACAACCAACAAGTGGCGTATCGCCGCATCGGTGACTTTCGGAACCCTGATGGGCGCCATCGACAGCTCCATCATCAATGTCGCGCTGCCCCAGATCCAGGCTTCGCTGGGGGTGACGGTGACGGAGGTGACGTGGGTCTCGACCGCCTACCTCATCTCCCTGTCCCTCATCATGCCGCTCACGGCCTGGCTCGGCACTCGCCTCGGCCGCAAAAACGTCTACCAGGCCTGTCTCCTCATCTTTACCGGCGCCTCGGTGCTGGCCGGCCTCTCCAGCTCCTTGTCCTCCCTGCTGGCGGCCCGCTTCATCCAGGGGGCCGGGGCCGGCGCGCTGCAGCCGACGGAACAGGCCATCCTGCGGGAGACGTTTCCGGTCGAAGAGCAGGGCCTCGCCATGGGACTCTACGGACTGGCCGTCATGGTGGGCCCGGCAGTGGGACCCACGTTTGGCGGCTGGTTGACCGACAACTTTGGCTGGCGCTGGATCTTTTTCATCAACCTGCCGATCGGGATCATCGGGTGGTGGATGGTGAGAAACAACGTGCCCGAGCCGGCCTATATCCGGGCCCAGAGAACGAATATCGATGGGGTGGGGATCGGACTGTTGTCGGTCGGACTGTGCTCCCTCCTCGTCATGCTCGAACAGGGCAACCAGTGGGACTGGTTCAATTCCACCGCGGTCTGGGTGCTGAGCGGGCTAGCCATGGCTTGCCTGGCGTCGTTCATCGTCTGGGAGCTGTGGGGCACTCGCACACCGGCCGTTGATCTGCGCATTCTCAAGAACGCCTCCTTCGCCGCGGGGACGACGCTGGGCGGCATGCTGGGCGTCGTGCTGTTCGGAGCCCTCTTCCTTTTGCCCCTGTTTCTGGAAGACGTACTGGGATACGACGCCACCATGTCCGGTCTGGCCCTCATGCCGCGCTCCTTGGTGATGCTGGTCATGATGCCGTTTACCGGCTTGCTGTACAACGCGCTCGGGCCCAAGGTGCTCATCGGCTCGGGCTTTCTGGTCACCTCCTGGTCGATGTACGCCATGGGGCAATTCACCGCGGCCAGCGACCCCCACCAGGTGCTGATTCCGCAAGTGGTGAGCGGGCTTGGCTTCGCGCTGATTTTCGTGGCCCTTTCCACCACCACGCTGGCCGGCATCCCGCGGGAGCGCATGTCTGCCGCCACCGGCCTCTACAACCTGGTAAGACAACTGGGCGGCTCATTTGGCACGGCCATCTTTGCCACCATGCTGGAAAACGATACGCAGCGCCAGCACGCCTACCTGGCCGTCAACGCCAACCTCTCCCACGCGCCCTTTCAACAGTTCTACGGCGCCATGCGGTCGTTCTTTCTTTCGCAGGGCTCGGCGCAGGCCTCGCAGCAGAGCCTGGCCCTCGTCAACGGCATCGTTTCGCAGCAAGCTTCCGTGCTGGCCTTCGAACACGTGTTCATGCTGGTGGCCGTGCTGCTCCTGGTGCCTTTTCCGCTCCTCTGGTTGTTGAAGCCGGCGGTCCGCAGGTCGGATGCGGCGCCCGTACTCGAGTAGGTCTAGAGCGGGGTGCTGCGGGCCGAGGCCTTCGCCTCGGCGGTCATGAAGCCGGGGAACAGGTAGACAAACGTCGTGCCCCCGTCGACGAACTGGAGCTCGGCCACCCCGGACGTGGCCAGCCGTTCCAGCTCTCGCTTGCTGTCGGCCACGCTCATGTGACAGTGGGCCGCGACCTCCGCCAAGGTGACTCGGCCGCCCTGACTTTCGGCCAGGAGGAGGATGCGCTGCTCGCGCTCCAGTTCCGGGGTGGTGTCGTCTGCTGTCGGCACTCGGCGGTTGGCGCGATACAGGTGGATGCCGGTGAAGGCCACGCCGCCGAAAAAGACCACGAGGCCCAGCAGCACCCCTTTCGAGGTCTTGCCGTCGCCGCCGCCCAGCAAATCGGCGATGGCACTGACGATGAAGAATCCGCTCGCGCAGGTCAGGCCGATGCCGACGATCCGGAGAAAGAGGCGCATGCCGTTCAGCCGTTCTGCGCCGCCCGCCACAGATCCTTGTAACGTTGAGGCTGCGCCCTATCGAAAGGCCAGGAGGGGACGGGCCCCTCGTCCCGTATGTGCCCGCATCCCGTCCGAGAGGTGAAACCGCCGTGTCCGTTTCTGCTCCGTCCACCATCCTGGAACCTGCCCGCCAGGTGCCAGTCCTTGCTCAGGTCGACGTCGTCGTGGCCGGCGCTGGCATGACCGGGGTCCCGGCCGCCATCGCTGCTGCCCGCAACGGCGCCCGCACCCTGCTGGTCGAACGCATGGGGTTCCTGGGCGGCGTGGCAGTGGGTGCCTGGGTCATGCCGTGGATGACCTTCCACTCCGGCAAGGGCACCGCGGTGGTGGGCGGCATCGGCCAGGAGATCGTCGATCGACTGGCCCCCATGGGAGGCTCGGCCGGGCACGTTCCCGATACGGTCGGCGTGGCCTCCACCGTCACGCCTTTCGAACCGGAAATCCTCAAGACGCTCATCATCGACATGTTGGAAGAAGCCAAGGTCGAGGTCATGACCCATACCTGGTTCTCGGCCCCGACTTTGGAAGGGGCGAAGCTCACGGGCATGTTCGTCGAGGCCAAGGGCGGTCGGGGCGCCATCCTGGCGAAGACGTTCATCGACGCCACCGGAGACGCCGACCTGGCGGTCGCGTGCGGGGTTCCGTACGAGGCTGGGCGCAAGGAAGATGGTGCCCATCAGCCCATGACCTTGATGTTTCGGGTCGCCAACGTCAACCTCGACGCCATCAAGGCGTACATGAAGGCCCACCCTGACGAGTTCCACCACCAGACCCGCTTTGCAGATCTCGACAAAGCGCCCATCCTTGGCGTGTCGGGCTTTTTCACCCTGTGGCGACAGGCCCATCTGCCCGTTCCCCGCGACCGCCTGCTCTTCTTCTCCACCCTGACCCCCGGCGAGATCGTGGTCAATACGACCCGCATCCAGGGCCTCGACCCGACCAGCCCGGCCGACCTCTATCGAGCAGAAGCCGAAGGACGTCACCAGATGCACGCCATCTTCCACTGGATGAAGAACGGCGTGCCCGGGTTCGAACATGCCGTGTTGGGCGGAGCCGCCCCGCTGGTCGGGGTGCGGGAGAGCCGTCGCATCATCGGTCGCTACGTCCTGTCGGGCCAGGACGTTCTCAAGGCCCGCTCCTTCGACGATGGCATTGCGCGGGGCGGGTTTCCGGTCGACATCCACATTCCCAAAGGCGAGGGCATCCATCAGGGCGACATCGCATCGGGCGAGGGATACGATATTCCCTATCGATGTCTCCTCACCCACGAGGTGCACAACCTGCTGGTGGCGGGCAAGTGTTTCTCGGCCGACTTCGAAGCCCACGCTTCGGCTCGCGCCACGCCGACGTGCATGGCGATGGGCCAGGCAGCCGGGACGGCGGCGGCCATGGCGGTTCGCCAAGGCATCGAACCCGATGCGATAGACGTGCCCGAGCTACGACGAACGCTGCGGGCCGCTGGTGCCGTGCTCGAGTAAGGCCCCTCCGGGGCGTTAACAAGCCGGTCACAACCTCGCGGGGCGATACCACTATACTGTCTTCTGGAGTGCCATGGATGGGAGATAGAACCCGGTGCGGATCGAGGATAGCCCGCGAGTCCCTCTTCAGCGTCGCCCTGCTGTCACGCCCCAGCAGACCCCGGTGGACCGGGTAGACGTGTCCTTTTCCAGGAAAGTGCTGGCGGCCGCCTTGCCCCTGGCCCTCGCCACCGCCCCCGCGTCGGCCAAGGACGACCCCCTGCTCGACAAGGTGCAGAAGGCCGCGGTCCAATATTTCTGGGACAACGCCAGCCCCAGTACCGGCCTGGTCCTCGACCGGGCCAACAACCAGCAACCTTCCGACCTCAAGTACACGGCCGCCTCCATCGCCGCCACAGGCTTCGGGCTGTCCGCCCTCGTCGTCGGCGCCAAGCGGGGTTGGCTGCCTGAAGACAAAGTGCAGGACCGCGTCCGCACGACGCTCCAGACCTTTGAGAAGATGCCTTCCGAGCACGGCTTCTTCTATCACTTCGTCGACCCACTGACCGGCCAGCGCATGTGGAAGTCGGAGTTGTCGCCGATCGATACGACCCTCTTTCTGGCCGGCGCGCTCACCGCGGCGCAGGCCTGGCCCGACTCGGACATTGCCCAGATGGCCAATGATCTGTACGAGAAGGTCGACTGGCCGTGGATGACCAACGGCGGCGCCTTCATTCGCATGGGCTGGACGCCAGAGAACGGGTTCATCCCGGGCGCCTGGGACCACTACGACGAATCGTCCGTCATGGACGTCCTGGCCATCGGGTCTCCCACCCATCCCATTCCAGCCAGCACCTGGCAGGCCATCAAACGGGAGCCCACCACCTACGGCGGCCACACCTACCTGAACTGTCCGCCGCTTTTTACCCACCAGTATTCCCAACTATGGCTGGACCTGCGGGGCCAGACCGACGGCCAGTTCAACTATTTCGATTCGTCCCGGCAGGCGACTCTGGCCAACCGGCAGTTTGCCATCGATCATCAGGGCGAACACAGGGGCTATGGCCCTGACTCGTGGGGCCTGACCGCCTCCGACGGCCCGGATGGGTACGACGCCTTTGGCATTCCAGATCCGCAGGATGGCACCATCGCCCCGACGGGCGCCATCGGGTCTTTCGAGTTCACCCCCCAGGAGTCCATGTCGGCCCTCCGCCACATGGCCTCGCAACCTCAGCTTTGGGGCCGCTACGGTTTGACCGATGCCTACAACGCCGACCGCAACTGGGTCGACAAGGACGTGCTGGGTATCGATCAGGGGGCCGAAGTCCTGTCTATCGAAAATCAGCGCAGCGGCCTGGTGTGGCAACTTTTCGGCCAGAACGCGGCCGTGCGCCAGGCTCTGCAGAAGATCGGGTTTCACAAGACATGAAACGACTGCTCCTCATTTTCCTCTTGCTGCTGCAGGCCGCGTTCGCGCAAGACGTGGAGTTCGATCTCACCCAGGCGGGACGCCCCTTCCCCCACGTCTGGGAACAGACCTTCGGTTCCGGGCGCGCCATTCTCACCCTGCGGGACAGTTGGCGGCAGGACGCCCGGGCGGTGCACGCCATCACCGGCTTCAAGTATGTGCGGTTCCACGCCATCTTCCATGACGAGGTCGGTCTCTGCCGGCCCGACGGCTACAACTTTACCTATATCGATCAAATCTACGATGGCCTGCTGCAGAACGGCCTGAAACCGTATGTCGAACTGGGCTTCATGCCGAAGGCGCTGGCCAGCCAGCCCCCGGTCTACCACGCTTTCTGGTACCAGCAGATCACCTCGCCCCCGGCGGATTACGGCAAGTGGGACGCCATGATCGGGGCCTTCGCACGGCATCTGGTCGATCGCTACGGTATCGACGAGGTGGCGCGCTGGCCCTTCGAGGTCTGGAACGAGCCCAATATCGACTTCTGGGCCGGTGACCCCAAGGAGGCCACGTACTACGAGCTCTACGACCATACCGCCCGAGCCCTCAAACGGGTCAGCCCCCGGCTCCAGGTGGGGGGGCCCGCGACGGCGCAGGCGGCCTGGGTCGACCGGTTCATCGCCCACTGTGTCTCTCAAGACGTGCCCGTCGACTTCATATCGACCCATGTCTACGCCAACGATACGGCCCATGACGTCTTTGGCACCGACGAACACATCGATCGAGAGCACATGGTCGCTCGCGCGGTGGCCAAGGTACACGATCAAATCGCCGCATCGGCCCGCCCCCACCTGCCGCTGGTCTTCAGCGAGTTCAACGCCAGCTATGCCAACGAAGTCGACGTGACCGACTCCCCCTACATGGGACCGTGGCTCGCCAGCACCATCGCGCAGGTGGACGGCCTGGTCAACGTCATGGCCTACTGGTGCGTATCGGACGTCTTCGAGGAGCAGGGGATTGCCCGCCGCCCGTTCTACGGGGGGTTCGGTCTCCTGGCGCCGGGCGGCATTCCCAAGTCGTCGTTCAACGCTTTCGCGCTGCTGCACAAACTGGGCGACCGGCGTCTCCCGTGCCGCGCCGGACTGCTGACCCGAACCCGGACCGGTTACGCCGCGGCCCTGTGGAACTACACGGCACCGGATGAGGGCGGTGCCGACAAGATCTTTCACGTCCACGTGAAAGGCGCTGCGCTGCACCACGCCCGCCTGTGGCGAGTCGACGAGACCCACGGCAACGCTTTGGCGGCCTGGGTTGCGATGGGCCGGCCCGACTTTCCCACCCGGCCACAGCAGGCGGCCCTGCGAAGCGCCGGTGCCCTGTCTCCTCCCCAGAACCTGGAGCTTCCGCTCGAGGTGCGAGTGCCGGCCCACGGACTGGTCTTGATCGAGCTGTACTGACCAGGGACTTACCCCGCCGTTTGCAAATATTCAAGCCATGCATCTGGGTGCCAAGCTCGCTTCTCTGACGGACGTCGTCTTCCAGACCACCATCGAGAGCCTCACGGAGGGCGTGGTCGTGCAGGATGCCAGCGGCCGCATCGTCGCTTGCAATGCCGGGGCCGAGCGCATTCTGGGTTGGACTGGCGAGGAGTTGCAGGGAACGACCGCCACGGATCCTCGGTGGTCCACTGTGCGACCTGACGGCTCACCGTGCCCACCGGAGGAGTATCCGACCATGGTCACTATCCGGACCGGCGAGGCGGTCGACGGGGTCGTGCTGGGCGTGAGGGACAGCCAGGGGGCGCTCCACTGGGTGCAGATCAACTCTCGACCCATTCGGATGGAGGGCCGCCTGATCGGCGTGGCCGCCAGCTTAAACGATATCTCCGCCTGGCGGGCCGCGGAAAAACAGCGAGACCGCCTCTTCCGGCTGAGTCCCGACGCCATGGCGGTCGTCGATGCCGAGGGCCGGTTCCGCCAGCTCAATCCGGCGTGGGAACGGGTGCTCGGGTTCCCGCCGGGTGACCTGGTGGGCACGTCCTGGATCGACCTGGTGCATCCTGAAGACCGTCCGGTCGCCAGCCTGGCCGCCGAGCTGCTCTTCGAAGTCCGCTGTCGCACCCATGCCGGCGCCTGGCGGTGGTTGGCCTGGCAGCCGGTCCGCGAGCCCGATGAACCCCTCTATCATGTCAGCGCTCGAGACATCACGGATCGCAAGACGACCGAGATGAGCCTGGTATCGGTCATCCGCCAGAACCAGGCGCTGCTCGAATCGGCTGCCGACGGCATCTATGGGGTGGATGCCGAAGGCCGGTGCACGTTCGTGAACCCGGCCGCGGTGCACATGACGGGCTTCACGGCCGAGGAGTGGTTGGGTGAGTCGGTCCACATCCTGGTGCATCACTCTCGACCGGATGGCTCGCCGTTTCCTGTGTCCGAGTGCCCACTGCTGTCGCGCACGCTGCAGGGGACCGGTCCCATTGCGGAGACTTTCTGGCGCAAGGACGGCAAGTGCTTTCGCATCGAGCTGAACGCCAGCCCCATTGTCGTGGGCGGGCAGACCACCGGTGCAGTGATCATCTTCCGAGACGTCGGCAAGCGGGAGGAGTTGGACCGCCTCAAGGACGAGTTCGTGTCCATCGTCAGCCACGAGCTGCGCACCCCGCTGACATCCATGCGGGGATCACTGGGCATGCTGAGCAGCGGTCTCATGGGCCCGTTGAACGACAAGGCGGCGCGCATGCTGCAGATTGCCATCAGCAACACCGATCGGCTCATTCGCCTCATCGGCGACATGCTGGACCTGGAACGGATTTCGGCCGGCCAGGTAGGCCTGCGCTGCGATGACGTGCGAGTCGAAGATCTGCTGCGCGCCGCGGTGGACGCCGTAGCGGCGGGCGCCGACAAAGCCCACGTGCGCATCGAGATGGCGGCGGCCGACCGTGCTGCCTGGCTGGACAGCGATCGCATGGTGCAGGCGCTGACCAACCTGCTCGATAACGCCATCAAGTTCTCGTCTTCGGGTTCCGTCGTCCGCTTGCGGGCCAGCGACGTCGACCACGAACTGCGCATCAGCGTGCAGGATGAGGGGCCCGGCATTCCCCCGGACATGCTGCGCCGGGTATTCGACCGATTTCAACAGGTGGATGGGTCCGATACCCGAGCCAAAGGCGGTACCGGCCTGGGATTGGCCATTTGCGAGGCCATCGTTTCGCAGCATCGGGGCCGCATCTGGGCGGAGAGCGCGGTCGGCAAAGGCAGCACGTTCTGTATTTCCCTGCCCTGGACGCAAAGAGGTGGCTAGGGAAGTCACCTCTCAGTCTGTCTGACTGCGCGGGTGGGTCTTCCGATAGACGTCCTTGATGTGTTGCATGGCGATGTTCACGTAGATTTGTGTGGTGGACAGGTTTTCGTGCCCGAGGAGCTCCTTGACCGCCATGAGGTCGGCGCCCCCTTCGACCATGTGCGTGCCGAACGAGTGCCGCAGGGTGTGGGGGCTGGCAGCCTTTTCGATACCAGCCGAGCGGAGCTCCCGATCCACCAGGTTCTCGACCGAGCGCACCGACATGCGTTTCTTCAAGCGGCTGACGAACAGCGCCCGGGTGGCCGCCGGCGGGCGCACGCCCAGCCACTGCACCAGGGCGTGGGCGCACGTCTCGTTCATCAGCACCATGCGCTCCTTGTTGCCCTTGCCCCGCACCTTGAGCATGAGGTTCTCAAAGTCCAGGTGTTCGACGTCTATCGACACCAACTCACTCACTCGAACCCCGGTGGCGTAGAAAAGCTCGACGACGGCATGGTCGCGAGCTTGCTGCCAGGCGTTCTCCTCAGGGCGGTGGGCGGCCCGCCGCGGGCGGGGCGCGAGCAGGCGGGTCATGTCTTGCTGTGACAGCACCTTGGGCAGGTGGCGGCCCAGCTTTACCGTGCGCATGTCTCGCATGGGCGACAATTCGATATAGCCTTCCTTTTCTAGGAACTTGAAGTAGGCTTTGAGGCAGGCCAGCTTGCGGTTGAGGGCCGGGGGGGTATAGCTGCGCTCGACCTTGAGCCAGGCAAAGAATTCCCGCAAAGTGCGCTCGTCGAAGCCAGAGAGCGTCAGACCCGTGGCGAGGTGGGGTTCAAAGTAGCCCCAGAAGAGGTGCAGGTCGCGCTCGTACTCTTTGAGGGTGCGGGCCGCCAGCCCGCGACCGACCGCCAGGAAGCCGATGAACTCCTGGACCCGGCCGTGTCTCAAGCACTGGGTGGACGGCTCCGGCACGCTTCTACTATAGCCGGGGGGTTGAAGGAAAGTCAAGGTTGCTGGCCTTAGGACCTAGTCCTTTGGACCGGAGTCGAGAATCATGTCTGTTCTTCAGACCGATGGCGGCCACGTCGCCACCAGGGTACAATAGAGGAGAAGAGAGAGCATTCAGGGGAGCCCGTCCATGAACACCAACATCAAGCCTCAGGCGTTGCGACCCAAACCCGTCCGGGCTGCCGTCACACGATCGCCCCGCGTCCTGGTGATAGACGACGAGGCGACGCTGCGATCCTTGTGCTCGCGCATGCTCCGCCCGCGCTACGAGGTGGTTGAGTGCACCTCAGCCACCCAGGCCCTGGACCTGCTCAAGGCCAGTGTCGTCGACCTCGTCTTGACGGACCTCGAAATGCCGGAGATGACCGGTCTGGCCCTCATTGAACGCCTGCGCCAGAGCCATCCGGAGCTGCCCATCATCCTCATGACGGGTCGGAACGCGGGCGACGCCCGCTGCCAACGCGCCGGCAATCTGGGCGTTCCGGTGCTGACCAAACCCTTCAGCCAGCAGGATCTGCTGGCCCTGGTAGAGGCTCCGGCGGTGGCCGCTGGCGGTACGCTCTCGTCTTCCGGCATTCCTTCTTGATGAGGCGGTTCCCGAAGAGGTAGAATCAGCCACCATCCATGAGTGTGTGCTATACCCTTTTCAGGTCCGCGGTGGGGACATGCGGGATTGCCTGGTCATCCCAGGGTATCTGCCGCGTGCAGTTGCCGGAAAGCGACGATGCCACGACCGAGCGCCTGGTCGCCGGTAGCGGCGCCCGCCGCGCCGACCCGCCCGCTGAAGTTCAGGGGATCATCGACCAACTGATCGCGCACCTGTCGGGTGCGCCCCAGGTTTTCCACGGCGTGCGTCTGGATCTGTCCGGTGCGACGCCCTTTTACCGCCGGGTCTACGAGGCGGCTCAAGCCATTCCGTCGGGCCAGGTCCGTTCTTACAGCGACCTGGCCGCCGCGGTGGGCGAGGCCGGGGCCGCCCGGGCCGTCGGCCAGGCGCTGGCTCGCAATCCATTGCCCATCCTGGTGCCCTGCCACCGCATTCTCACCCGGGACGGCAAGACGGGCGGGTTTTCTGCCTTCGGGGGCGCCACCACCAAGGTTGCGCTGCTCTCTCTCGAAGGGGTGCGGGTGGGACGTCCCAGCGAGGTTGCGGTCGTCACCAGCCTGTTTGACGGCGATTGTCTGGGGCAGGCCGTCGTCGCCCTGGAAGCCAAGGACGAGCGGTTGACGGCGCTTCTGCGAACTGTGGGCCCTTGCACGCTCTCGGCGGAACGCCCTGAGTCGCCGTTTGCCGCCCTGGTCGACTCCATCATCTACCAGCAACTGGCGGGCAAGGCGGCCGAGGCGATCGTGCGGCGGTTCGAAGGCGTGTACGGCGGATTTCCGGATGCGGAAGAAGTGCTGCAGACGCCGGACGAAGTATTGCGCGCCGCCGGTCTCTCCAGCAGCAAGATCGTCGCCATCCAGACCCTGGCCCAAGCCGTCGCGTCGGGCTCGCTGCCCCTGGCGGAGCTCATCCACAAGCCAGACGCCGAGGTCCGCACCGCGTTGACGGCCTTGAAGGGCATCGGTCCGTGGACGGTCGACATGTTCCTCATCTTCCACCTGGGCCGGCCCGACGTCTTTCCGACCGGCGACCTGGGCATTCGCAAGGCCATCCAGAAGCTGTATCGGTTACGCCAACTGCCCGAGCCGGCCCGTATGGAAAAGCTCACCACCCGCTGGAAACCGTATCGGACGGTAGCCACGTGGTATTTGTGGCGCAGCCTGGGCGTCGTGACCCTGGGGGTGCAGACCGAGGTTGAGGCGGTCCGTACTTAAGGTCCTCCATCGGCTCGAGGCGGCGGTGGCCGGGCTGGACGGGCCCGCCATGGAGCGCATCGCGGGGGACGAGCCCGATCCGTTCCGGGTCCTGGTGGCCTGCATCCTGAGCCTTCGTACGCGGGACCCGGTGACAGAGGCGGCCAGCGTTCGGTTGTTCGTCCTGGCCGATACCCCGACCGCCTTGCTGGCGTTGCCGGATGCCGTGCTGGAAGAGGCCATCTATCCCTGCGCCTTCTATCGGACCAAGACCCGGGGGCTCAAAGCGTTATGCGAACAGTTGCAAAAACGTTTCGGCGGCCGGGTGCCAGCCCGCCAGAAAGCGCTCTTGTCTCTCCCGGGAGTGGGACTGAAGACCGCCAACCTGGTGCTGTCGGTGGGTTTTGGACAGGCGGCCATCTGTGTCGATACGCACGTGCATAGAATATCGAATCGCCTCGGCCTCATCGAGACGGCAACCCCGGAAGAGACCGAGGCCGCGCTGCGGTCTGTCGTACCCCGCACGTGGTGGGGACGAGTCAACCGCCTCATGGTGCGCTACGGCCAGGAAGTGTGCGTGCCCGTCTCGCCTCGCTGCAGCCAGTGCACCCTGCGGGGCGAGTGCCCCCAGAAAGGGGTCGGGCGGCACCGCTGAGAAAGCCACCGCGGCAGGGAGGAAAGACATGTTCAGTGGAGCGCTCTTGGACCAGGTCATCGAGGCCCGGCGGGACCCAGGCAAGCTCAAGCAGATCGTGGCGCAAAACCAGGATGCGATACGGTCGCAGTTCGCCGACTGGCGGCAGGTGCCGGAGGAGATCCGCCAGGATGGCCCCCGCATCCAGGCCTATGGTGAAGCGCTCATGGGCATCGCCCGCATTTTTGCCGAAGGCGGCGACCCGACCCTGCTGAACAGCCTGCAGGGGGGCGGCGGTACGCCCCAGGAGAAAGCCGCGCTGCAGGCCAGGGAGTTGATGGCCAAATTCCATTACCAGGATGCCCTGCAGCTTCTCGCTCCCGTCGTCGACGCCAACCCGGAGCCCACCGAGGTGCGGGCCGTCCTGCTGGGGCTCGCCGGTGAAGCGTTGTTCTTCGGCGGGGGCAATCCGGAATCGGTCGAGCGGACCCTCGGTGAAGCGTTCGAAATCTGCCGCCGCCTGGGCAGCCAGGAGGGCCAGATCGCCTATCTCAGCAGCCTTTACGAAGCTGATCGATACCACGGCTACACCACCAAGGCGATGCAGTGCCTCAAGCACCTGGCCACGCTATGGCAGTCTCGCGATCCCATGCAGAGCCGCATCTGCCGCCGCCAGGCAGAGGTCATCTCGGCTGGCGAGCCGCTGAACCGCATCGTCGTCCGTATCGGACAGCACGAACTGGAAATCGACGACCTGCCCATGCCCCTCCCCAACGAGGCGAAGCTGGACTTCATCTTCCGCCGCAACCGCATCAGCATGCGGCCGTGCCAGGCCATGTGCGACATGGGCAAGCACCTGGGGCGCCAGGCCGACTACGGACAGGCCCTCAAAGCGTTTGACGCCGCGGCCGGGAGCGACCCGTACGATCCCGATCCCCACTATCAGAAAGGCTACACCCTGCTGCTGACGGGTCGATACGCGGAGGCCGCCGAAGCCTTCGATGTCACCGAACAACTGGCTCCGGGCTGGTACAACTGCCGCTCCGACGGGTGGACGGCCCGGGCGCTGGCGGCTGGGCACATGACCCTGGACCTCTACCAACAAATCAACCAGCTCGAAGAGGGCAGCGGCGACAAGGTGCGTCTGGCACAGGCGCTGCAGCCGCAGGCGTCGGACTGGGGCCTCTTCTGGCTCCACTACGGCAAGGCGCTGCAACAGAGAAACCAGGTCGACAAGGCGCGGGAGGCCTGGCTCCAGGGCTTGGTGGCGAGGCACGAAGACGAAGTCAAGACCCGCCTCCTGGCCAGCCTGGCGACCGTCACCGAAAGTGCTGCCGAGCGCCTTCGACTGGCCCAGGAAGCGGTGGCGCTGAATGGGCACCTGGTGAGTGCCGCGGGCGCCCGCATCTTGATTCGCCAGGAGTCAAAGTAAAAACAGAAACCCCCGGGGGAAGCTCCCGGGGGTTTTCTGCGTCGCAGGAGTCGCCGCCGACTCCTAGTGTTTGAACCCGATGCCCAGGCTGTCCATGACCTGGATTGCGTGGGAATCCGGCACGATCAGATCCGCCGTGACGACGTCGCCGGAGGCTGCAGCAGCCTCCATTCGATACATCGACGGGAAGGTAATGACCGGGAAGTTCTTGGGCCCGATGCCAATGTCCACAAGCGCCATGCTAAGTATTTAAACCCTCCTCCTCTTGACCGTGCTCCTCCCGCTCTGCCGCCGGGGAAGCCTGCATGTCTGGCGAGAGAATACCAGACTCCGGGGCCTGGATGATGAACAAATTGTTAACGTTGTTAACAGTCTCGTCCTCTCAGTGGGTGGTGAGCCATCTGCATCGACCGTGCTCGCTCGGCACCATGTGCCCGCCGCTGGGCTAGTATCGAATCTCCGCCTCTGGGCCGAGCACTTCCACCGGGAACGTGGCCTGCGCCATGTCGGGCATGACCAGGCTCCTGCCGGTGGCGATCTCGAATTCCCAGCCGTGCCACGGGCAGATGACCACGCCGTCTTCCACCAGGCCCTCCCCCAGGGGACCGCCGCGGTGGCCGCAGGCGTTGTCCATGGCATACAGGCGGCCCTTCAGCTTGAACACGGCAAACTCTCGGTCGAGGCCGCCCACCACACGGCCCTCGCCTTCGGGAACGTCGTCAACCGGGAAGCGTATCGTGGGCATGCGCCCCTCCTTGCGTCCATCCCGCCGCGCGCACCTCGTCCAGCACCTGCTGCAACGGCCGCCCCACCTGCCGCGACAAAGCCAGGCAATCGTCGAACTCGGGTACGACCTTCACGACCTCGCCCTTCCCATCCAGGGCCAGCTTCACGCGCGCCTCGCCGCCGGCGACCTGCACCGTCGTCATGCGGCGGTCCAGACGGGCTCTCGACACTTCCCACGAACGCACGCCCAGCGTCGTCGTCTGGCGCAGCAGAAGGCCCTGCAGTGTGGTCGCCCGTGCCGTATCGCACAGCACGCTGATCACGATGCCGGGTCGATTCTTCTTCATCAACACGGGGGTCAGCGTCACGTCCAGGGCGCCCTGGACAAACAGGTCGTCCATCAGGGGCCCGTACACCTGGGGCGAGGCGTCGTCCAGGTTCGTCTCCAGCACGGTCAAGGCGTCCTGCGGCACCGCCTCTTGCCCCATTAACACCCGCACCACGTTGGGCCACGGCAGCTCACGGGTCCCAGCGCCGTAGCCCACCGAGTCCCACACCGGCGGCGGCGCCCCGAAGCGGGCCTCCAGCCCCACCAGCAGGGCCGCTCCGGTCGGGGTCACCAGTTCGGCCGCCACGTCCACCGCTCGAGTCGGCACGCCTTTCAAAAGCTCCACGGTGGCGGGCGCCGGGTTGGGAAACGTGCCGTGCTGGCATTCGATCAGCCCGTGGCCGAGGGGCAGGGGAGAGGCACTGACCGTATCGACCCCGAGGAAGTGCAGCGCCGCCACGGTGCCCACGATGTCGACGATGGCGTCGACCGCCCCCACTTCGTGAAAATGGACCTCGTCGACCCCCGTTCGATGCACCTTGGCCTCGGCCTGCGCCAGCCGCTCAAACACTCGTCTCGCTCGTCCCCGGACCGGCTCCGGCAAGCCCGCCAGGATGCCGACGATATCGGACAAGTGCCGCTGGGGTTGCCGCTCTGCGCTCTCTACCGTCAGATGGGTGGCGCCGATGCTCCCTCGCCGGACCGTTTCGATACGCCACTGCCAGTCCGACACCGGCAGGGTTCTCAACAGTCGTTCGATATCCATAGCGGGCGCCCCGACGTCGAGCAAGGCGCCCAGCAGCATGTTGCCGCTGGCTCCGCCGATGCAGTCGAAATGGACCATCAATTGAGCAGATTGAGCAGCCCGGCCATGTAGCCCGCCCCAAAACCGTTGTCGATATTGACGACGACGACCCCCGGTGCGCAGCCGTTCAGCATGGTGAGGAGCGGTGCGATGCCGCCCAGGTGCGCACCGTACCCTACGCTGGTGGGCACGGCCACCACCGGCTTGCCGGTCAGTCCCGCCACTACGCTGGGGAGGGCCCCTTCCATGCCGGCCACCACCACGAGAATGCGGGCGGCCATCAACTGCTTGCGGTGGTGCAACAAGCGGTGCACCCCGGCCACCCCGACGTCGAAGAGCGTATCGACCGGGCTGCCCATCCAGCGAGCCGTGAGCGCCGCTTCTTCAGCGACGGGAACGTCCGCGGTGCCGGCCGATACGACCATCACAGTTGAATCGATGCGCGGCGTCGGCAAGGTGCCGACGGTGATGGCCCGTGCCACCTCATGGTACTGCGCTTCCGGCGTCTGTTCCACCACCGCGGCATAGACCTCGGGTTCGGCTCGAGTGGCCAGGACCGGCGAGTGGCGAGCCAGCTTCTTGACAATCGATACGACGTGGTCGGTTCGCTTGCCCTGGCACAAGACCACCTCGGGAAAACCGCTGCGAATGGCTCGATGGGTGTCGAGGTGGGCGAACTCCATGGATTCGAAGGGCAGGCTCTCCAGCGCGACCAACGCATCGTCCACGGTCGACTGGCCGTTCCTCAGGCCCTGCAGCAGTTCTTTCAATCGTTCTCTATCCACGGCGTTTCAGTTCCTCGTTCATGCTCCCGCTTCGAAAGCCTTGCAGGTCCAGGGTGACGTAGGTGTACCCCATGCCTTTCAGGTGCGTGAGCAGCGACTCCCGCAGGGGGCCCTGCGTCACCTGGGGCAGACTGTCGACATCGACTTCGATACGTGCGGTACTGCCGTGATGCCGAACCCGTACGTTGCGCAACCCGGCGCCTCGCAGCATGCGTTCGGCGGCTTCGATACCGCGCAGCTTCTCCACCACGATGGGGTTCCCATAGGCAAAGCGGCTGGACAGGCACGCTCCCGACGGCAAATCATGGGTGGGCAGGCCGGCCGCCCGGGAGAGGTCCCGTATCTCTGTCTTGCAGAGACCGGCCTCGACCAGCGGGCTGCGGATGCCGTGTTCCTGGGCGGCTCGCTGGCCCGGTCGGAAGTCTCCGAGATCGTCGGTGATGGCCCCATAGGCGATCCACGCCAGGTCGTGTTGGGCTGCCACGGGTTCCAGCCGGGTGAACAGCTCTTCTTTGCAGAAGTAGCACCGATCGGGTCCGTTCTTGACGTAGTCGGGGTTCTCCATCTCCCGGGTGGAGAGCATCTCATGCCGCGCCCCCATCTGGCGGGCCAGCGCCACCGCCCGTTGCTGCTCCTCCTCGGAGTAGCTGGGTGAGAGGGCCGTGACCGCCAGGCAACGCTCCCCTAGCACCTGGTGCGCGATATGCAGCAGGTAGGCGCTGTCGACGCCGCCTGAAAAGGCGACCAGCACCCCTCCCATGTCGGACAGAATCTGCCGCAGCCGGCTCTCTTTATCGAACATGCCGTGGTGAGTTCAGGAACGGGGCGTGGAGCCCTGCCCGAGCTGAGCCTCCAGTTCGCTGACCTTCTGCCGCACCGGGTGGGTCGAGAGGTGGATGGGATCGAGCAGGACGAAGCGCCGGTAGCAGTCCAGCGCCATGGCCAGGTCTTTTTTCTTTTCGCACATGGCGCCCAGGCCTCGCCAGGCAGTGGCGTCCATCTGATCGTACTGCAAGGCCCGGGAGAAGGCGAGCTCTGCCTGATCGGGCTGCCTCAGCAGGGAGTGGGCGTCGCCCAGCAGACTCCACAGGTTGGAGTCGGCGGGCGCGCAGTCGATTTGTTTGCGGAGCATGTCGCGCACGGTCTCGGCCAGTTCGTTGCCTTCTTGCTGCCGGCCGTTCTTGAGGAGCAGCTTCACCTTGCGAAAGAGCAGGCTGGGACTGTCTGGGGAGTGGTTGATGGCCTCGTCGATGGTGGCCATGGCTTCCGGCATCTGGTTGGTCATCATTTGCGTCGTGGCCAGCGCCACCCACAGGCCCTCCAGCGTGTCGCCGTAGGCGTTCTTGCACCCCAGGCCGCGGCGGGCGATGGGCTCGGCCTCGCCCCAGTTGCCGCGCCGCACGTGATATTCCGCCAGCTTGAGGTAGGCTTCAGCGTCGACCGGGGTCTGCTTGAGGGTTTTCTGGTACTGCTGCAGGGCCCGATCGAAATCCGACACCGCCTCGAACAGGGGCGCGATAAAGCGGGCATTGGCTTCCTCGTCGCGGTTGTAGATCTCCAGCGACTCTTTATATCGACCCATGCGGAAATACAGGTCGGCCAACGATTTTTCCAGCGCTCGCCGCACGCTCTTTCGTTCCGGGCCCCCATTCTGGAAAGGGTCGAGAATGTCTTCGTAATACTTGACCGCCTCGTCGCTGCGGCCCATCTTGACGAGCAGTCTGCCCAGCTCGTAGACGGACTGCCAGTCCTGGTTGTCGCAGGAGGTCGCCTGTTTGAGGGCGCGGACCGCTTCCTCATTGCGCCCGGCCTGGATGTACTGGCGCCCCAGGAAGCGCCACGAGCGGCCGTCTTTGGGGGTGGTCGCCAGATGGCCGCCATAGTCGGCGATCAACTGGTCGGACAGGCCTTTCCACTTGTCTGCCCAGCCGATTCGCCCATAGACCCGCAGGAGCTCCGTCTTCCACATGCGCGCCTGGGGGTGGTTGGAGGCCAGGCGCAAAAGCTTTTCGTAGGACTGAGCGCTGCTCTCCAAGTCACCCGCCCGGGCCGCCAGGCGCGCGGCATCCTCCAGCAACGGCGGGTGGTCGGGCCGGTCCTGCAGGGCATGCTGCAGGACTCGCAGGCCCATGTCCTGGACCGCGGCGCGTTTTGAGGCACTGAGACCGGCCCCTGTCACCTCTTCGAGGAAGTTGTTCCCTAGCGGATGATCATCGTGCGGACGCAGATCGACCAGCTTCCGCCAGGCCGCCTCGGCCCGCTCCAGGTCCCGCGTCTTGAGGCTGGCCAAAGCCAGACGCCGCCAGGCCTCGCCATCCTCCGGGGCCCACCGGGTGGCTTCGTCGCGCCAGTGCAAGGCCTTGTCGTAGTGCTCGTCCTCTTCGTGCAGGGCCGCCAGTCGGCCGGCAAAGAACGGGCTGTGGCAGAACTCCAGGGCATCGGCCAACACCACCAGGAGGTCCTGGCGTTCGCCGTGTTGCTTGACGATGTGGTATCGCCGCATGTGCAGGTCGGCATCCTGGGGGTTCGCCTTGAGCTCGTCTTCGACCAGCGCCAACTGTTCCGGGGCGTTGCCGATCACGTCCCCCAGTTGGTGCTTCTCGAAGTGTTTGGGGGGCATGCGGGTGCGGCGGGAGCCCCCTTCTTCCTCGACCACGACGGCGGCGTGTCCGCTGGGCTTGCGCATCATCCCGCCCGCGTGGGTGGGAGCACCCCCGAGCAACGGCTTCTCGGTCGTGCGGGGGGCGGCCTTGGCCTTGTCACCGCCTTTGTTCCCATCGCTGGACGGGCTCATCTGGTCTCCTTGGGTGGACGTCCCGGGTGCTTCGGCCCGGTTTCCGGGGTTCCTTCAGAAAGCCGCTTCAGAACTGGAAAAGAGGACGCTTTGGGGGGGGCTGCGAAGCTCGGCTCCATGACGATGCGTCCGCTCACCGGACTGCTCCCGGTCGAGCAGGCCATGGCCCTCCTCCTGTCGTCGGTCCGACCGCTCGATCAGACCGAGACGGTGCCGCTCGCCGAGGCGATGGGGCGGGTGGTAGCCGGGGACGTCCTCTCCCCCCTCGACGTGCCCCCTTTCCCGCGGGCCGCCATGGATGGCTACGCGCTGCGCGCCGAGGAGCGTGGCCCGCTGTTGTGTATCGAGGCCGTCCACGCCGGCGAGGTGGCCATCCGGGAGGTCGGGCCGGGGACGTGCATCGAAGTCGCGACGGGGGCACCGCTCCCTACCGGGGCGGACGCGGTGCTGCGAGTGGAAGATACCTCGAGGGTAGACGACGAGGTCACCCTGCACGTGGCGGCTCGCCCTGGTCAGTCGATTACCCGCCAGGGGGCCGACATGACGGCGGGCGGTCTGGTGGTGGCCGGCGGCACGGTGCTCAACCCCAGCCGCGTCGGTGCGCTGGCCGCGGTGGGTCTGCCGCAGGTACGGGTCTACCGACGTCCCCGGGTCAAGCTGGCCTCGTCCGGCAACGAGATCGTGCCCCCGGGACAGGCCTTGGGGCCAGGCCAGATCTACGACGTCAACGCCTTCACCCTGGCGGCCTTGTTGCGGGGGGCGGGGTGCGAAGTGGAGATCCTGCCGACGCTGCCGGATCGACTCGACGTGTTGAAAGAGACGCTGGCGTCGGCGCTGGATGCCGATGTGGTGGTGGTGTCTGGGGGCAGTTCCGTGGGGGTACGAGATTTGACCATCGACGCGGTCGGTGCCCTCGGGGAGGTCCTCTTTCACGGCCTGGCCATCAAGCCCGGCAAGCCGACCATGCTAGGCCGGGTGCAGGGGAAGCCCGTAGTGGGCATGCCGGGGTACCCGACGAGCTGCCTGTCGAACGGCTACATGTTTCTCTTGCCCATGGTCGCCCGCCTGGGCCGATGGGAGCTGGTGCGCCGCACGGTGCGAGGTCGGCTGGTTCGGGACGTGCGGTCCGAGGCCGGCAAGTTGCAGGTGTACACGGTTCGCGTCCTCGACGGGACGGTCGAACCCGCCTTCAAGGAGTCCGGCGTCATCAGCAGCATGTCGCAGGCCGACGGGTACATGCTCATCCCGCCGCAGGCCACGACGGTGGCGGCGGGCACGGAAGTGGAGGTCGTGCTTTTCTAGATGAGTTCTACAGCCCACAAGGCGTCGGCGCCGAAGACGGTGGGGGTTTTTGTCATCACCGTGAGCGACACCCGCAAGCCCGAGACGGATGGCAGCGGCGACCTGTTGGTGCGAGGGTTCCAGGCCGCGGGGCACCACCTCGTGGGGCGGGCCATCGTGCCGGACGAGCCGCTCCAGGTGCGGGAGAAGATGTTGGCCGTGCTGGGAGACGAGGCCGTCCAGGCGGTCGTCTTGAATGGCGGAACCGGCATGTCGCGGCGC
>DASYBA010000587.1:0-11561 GCA_036501005.1 Candidatus Xenobia bacterium
CTGGCGCTCGCCCTCGAGCCGCGCACCCGTGAGCTTCGCCAGCGCTTCGATCAGAGAGTCGTCGAGCCCCAGCGCCGGGCGTATGCGAAGATCGCCCAGGCGGCGTTCCAGGCCGGGGGAGAAGACACCTACCCCGACGCCACCTTCACCCTCCGTCTGTCGGTAGGCGAGGTGCGAGGGTTGTCCGATGCGCCGGCCTTCACCCGGCTCGGTGACCTTTATCGGCACGGTGAGGAACACGACATGAAGCCGCCCTATTGCCCGCCAGTCCGATGGCTGGAGCGGCGGGACCGGCTGGATCCGAACGTGCCCTTCAACTTCATCAGCACGGCCGACATCGTCGGCGGCAATTCTGGCAGCCCGGTCGTGAATCGCCGGGGCGAGCTGGTGGGCCTCATCTTTGACGGCAATATCGACAGCCTGGTCCTGACGTTCATGTATACCGACACGCGAGCGCGCGCCGTGTCCGTCGATGCACGCGCCATCCTGACCGCCCTGCGAGACGTCTACGACGCTCGCGCACTGGTCGATGAGCTCTCTCCGGCGATGCTTCACAGCCTTTAAGGCCGCTTGCTCTTGCGAGCCACGAATTTCAACCCGGTGTGGGTGGGCGAAAACCGCAGCACTTTGGTGTCCAGCAGACCCGCACTGCGTCCGGCCTGCAAAACGTCGGCCTCTCGAACCTCTCGGCGCGGGTAGACGATCCACAACGCCCTGGCCGTTCCCAAGGGCGGAAGTCGATGCAGGGCCTGCGGTGTCGGGGCCATGAAGAGAATCCAGGTGGGCGGTTCGGCATCCGTGACCGGAAGCACTGTCAGTTCGTGACAGAAGTCGTCTGGAAAGTCTCCCACACGGCGCACCCGGTCGCCCGGCTGAATGCCCAGCTTGTCCAGACGCGACGGAGGATGGCGCAATCGGTGGGCCCACTTTTCCGCCTCCTCGCCCAGGTCCAGGTGCAAGGTGCCCTTGGAATACGTCAGCGACAGGATGCCGTCTCGCACTTCGATAGCGCTGACGTCGGCCACTCCGATCCGGGTTCGAGTATCGCTGCCCCGAAACTCCAGCAGATCGTTTTCCAGACTGACCCGCCCCGGCCGTCGATGTATGCCTTCGACCCGCTCGCAATCCATGCCGTATCCCATGCGTCCAACCTTTCCTGGCCGAGATGCCCAGCCGATGCCGGATTCTCCATGCCCTCAGGGTTTCCCAGGTGCTGGAGGTCATGGCGACTTGCATCGGCGAACGCAGCACGCTGGCGCGGCGGCGCACGTGGCGCCGCCCGACTTCGAAAGGAGCCCGTCATGCAGACAAGTGAAATCACGGTCGAAGGCATCCACATTCAGGTGAAACCTCAGTGGGAGAGTGCCGCCCGATCCGCCATCGCGCACCTGGATGCTCGCCATCCGGGCAGCATGCGGCGGGTAGACGTGAGGTTCCGACCGATCAAGTCGCACCGGGATGGGGTCCAGGTGGCGGTAGACGGGCGCATCGACCACGTCCACTTCCACGCTGAACGGGCTGGCGACAACGTCGTGGCGCTCGTGCATGAGTGTTTTGCGCTGGCCGAGCGGCAGGTCGCCGAAACCAAGGCAAAGGAGAGCAACGTTCGTGCGGTTTCGGACCCGACCGTCGAGCCTGCTGAGGCGAACGAGGAGGACAGCGTCGAGCCGGAGGACGTCTTGAATTGAACGAGGCACAGCCCGCACTGGGCGTATCGAACAGATATATTGAATGGATGTTTCGCCACATCTCGAGTCCGTTGTTGGCATCGGGCATCTATCCGAACGCCAAGGAGTGGACGGAGGCAGTGGCCTGTTACGAAGCGGTGCGAAAGCACGTTGCCACTCGCCCGCAATTTGCGATCCGAAATCCCATGGTGTCCCTGGTGGCCATCGGAGACGGCAGCACGCCGAGGGCCGCCGCCATGTTTTCGACTCGCTCCATCTGGCAGTGCTACTCCGTTGATCCTCATATGAAGTGGCGTAATGTCAGGCCTCGGTTAGAGCGGCTGGTGCCGGTCCGGGGCGATATCCACGATTTGTGCCTGGCGGTGCCTGCGCAAGGTTCGATAGTCGTGGTGGCATGTCACTCTCACGCCGATCTGAATGCCGCGGTGGTCAGGTTGAGCCAGATCTGTGGTCGGGATCGGATGGCGGTGGTGGCCATGCCATGCTGCGTTCCACAGCACATCGACGGGTGGGAGCCTGCCGTGGAGTATACCGACTGGTCGTGCTGGTCCGAGCACCGGAACGTCAAGGTGTGGACTCCGGTATAGGCCGGGCGAATATTTCGCGAGTTGACTCGGGACCGATGTTACTGTAGGCTGGATACGAAAGTACGAGGACCGATCGACCATGAGCCGAGGCAGTGTTTCCGATATTACCATCAGCCCGGCCGACAAGGTCATCGCACACGAAACCCTCGTCACCGTTCATAAACCTATCGCACATGTTTATCGAGTCTTGCCCAACATTCCACAGGAGCTGGTGCTGAAGGCGGGTGCAGGGGTCACCGGGGTGGAGGGTACTCGCATGATGCGAGGGACGGTGTTTGCAGAAACCGGTGCGAGACGGCTGCTGACGTTTACCGATCAGACCACCATCGTCGAAGAAGTGGTGGAGGCGGAGCTGGGCAAATACTTCTTTTACAAGATCTGGAACTCCAGTATTCCGGCCCAGAAGTTCCTGGAGTATGCCACCAACCAGTTCTGGTTTGTTGACCAAGGGGCCGCCACCATGGTCCGGTGGCGCCGTGCCTTCAAGCTCCGCTCCGGCTATTTCCCCGGCATCCTGGGGCCGGCTGGACGACTGTACTTCAAATGGACGTACGTCTCCGGCACCTTCGCTCCGTACATGGACCAGACTGTGTTGGCGCTCAAGCGGTACATCGAAGCAGCCCCGGCCCGGTAGCGATCGACCTCCGCCCTCCACAAATCTCGAGAAGGATGACCTCGAGATTCTCGCCAAGTCTGCAAGGTCGGACAGGCACCCGTTTTGGAGGTTCTCATGGTCTTGACCAAGGACAGTTATCGGGTGCTCGGCGTCGCGCCCACCTGCACACCCGCAGAAATCCACGCCGCGTATCGCACCTTGTCCAAGAAGTGGCATCCGGATCTGAATCCGGAACAGCGCGACTATGCCCACGGAAGGATGCAGGAGGTCGTCGCCGCCTACAGCCTGTTGAAGAGTCCGGAGAGCCGCAAGGACTACGACGATCAGCCTCGTTATCGCTATCGTCGGACGTTGCAGGAGCGAGGCAAGAAACCCCGTCCCAAGCTCAAAATCAAGGTGCCCGGCGTGCTGGAGCGCCTGACTCGGTTCCTCAACAGAGCCAAAGCCAAGGCGGCCCCCAGCGACCCCGTCAAGATCTCACAGGAGCATTTTGCCATGGGGGTCGCCATGATGGCGACCGCAACCTTCGCGTCCGGTGCCCGCCGGGAATTCGAATTGTCGGCCGAACTGGATCCAGGGTACGTCGACGCTCATTTCAACGTCGGCATCTGCTGCTACCGCATGGGCCATTACGATGAGTGCATCAATGCCCTGCAGCGCGTCCTCAAGCTGGACGGCACCGACAATGCGGCTCTGCAGTTGATCAAGTTGTTGCGGGACCGAGACGAATGAGTCAGGCCTGCATCTTGTCCAGGGCGGTGTCCCATCCGGTCGATTTCGGCAGATCCAGCCCCCGATAGTCGTCCGTCGACTGCGCCAGGTTGGCGGTCACGCCGTGGGCATTCGGATACTTGCTTGCATCGTGCTGCTCGGCGTAGATGAGGCCCTTCACAGCCGTCTTCACGCCGTCTGCCGCATGTTTGACCGCGTCGTCCTTGACGTCCGCACTCTTGCCGAGCTGGTCGGCAAAGTCGTAAAGGTCTGTCGTATCGGTAAACTGCTGGGAGCCGTCGGCCACCTGGCGAAGCGTCGCGCCGGGCGTCCCCGAAGCCTTGATGGCGTCAGCCAGGCCTTTCATGGCGCCGGTCAGCGTATCGACCTGGCCCAGGTCGAAGGCTGACAGGGTGGGCAGCACGCCCTGCATGGCGGTGGCGTCCTGCACGATGGCGCCGGCGAAGTCCTTGGCCGACAGGTTGTCCTTGGTCAAGAGGAGCTGGTTCAGGTGGCGCAGCGACTCGTGGCCCAGCAGATTGGTGTAGGGCCAGCCCTCCAACCCTTCGGTCTCCTCCGAGGCGACCAGGTAGCTGGCGTTGTTCTTGAGCTGGTCGGCGACCTCGGCGTTGGCCATGAGGCAGGCGTCGAAGCCCAGAATGTCGGGCTTGACCCCAGTGGCGTCTTGCGCCGTTTGCAGCCCCTTCTGGATGTTGGGCAGGCTCATGAACGTGCCGGCGCTGTCGTCTTCGACGGCGCCTCGCCACCCGTCGCCGTGGTCGGAGATGATGACCATGTAGTGCTCGGCGGGGTACGTCTTTACGCCCCACTGGATGAAGTCAGACAGCGTCTTCGGGTCGGCCATGTCGACGGTGCCCAGGGGCTGGCCGACGGTCGGCGAGTTGAACGTGTCGCCGCCGCTCTTGGTGACGTAGTAGCGGTTGCAGCCGACGCTGCCGCCCTGGTCGAACTGAGACACCACGTTGAGGCTCTTGGAGGAGCCGGCCTTCTGCAGGTCCACCAGGTTCTGCGTGAGGTTGGGGAGCAGGTTGTTGTCGCCGGCCGAATAGATGAGGACGGTCCAGGTGGCCTTGGCCGGGTCGTGCGGATTGCGGCCGGGCGGCGTGAGCTGGACGGTGTCGGCTTGGGCAGGGGGCGCCTGCGGCTTCTTCGTGAGAGGGCGCGGGAGGGCAGCAGAGAGGCTCTGAATCACGGTTCGTTCACTCCGATCTATATCTACGGGCGGAGTATAACGTTTCCAAGTTGTTTCGCATATTGCCGGGATGTTAACGGATGTTACAGGCTCCTTATCGAAGATGGGCGCATGTCCAGCGTCTATGGGGACTTCCAGCGGGAACTGCAAGGGTGGCGACGACAGTACTCGGGGCGTCCCAAAGATGAGTTGTCGCACCTTCTCCTGCTCGCCCTGGAGCGAGAGCAGATCGTTACGGTGGCGTATCGAGAGGCCATGATCTCCACCCGGGTGCAGGCCATGCCGGTGTCGCACGAGGTGCGGGCCCTGCTGAGCAGCGCCCTGCTGTGGATCTGGCGGGATGAAGAAATGCACTCGACCTACGTGCGAGGCGTGCTGCTGCGCCTGGGGTCGGGGCGGTTGCAACTGCAGGCCCTGGCAGAGCAGGTCGCGGGCTCGGTGGCTGGCTGGGCCACGGCGGTCCGGCATCACCTGACGTGGACTGAGGCGCCGGCTTCGAGGGCGCTGGCTGCCTTGTTCGTAGCCGCCGGTTGGGCGGCGGGGCGGGTCCCGGCCGCCGTCTGGCAGCACCTTCGCCATGGCAACTTTGTCGAATACTGCCGGTTCAATATCGAAGCCGAAGAAACAGCCCGATTGTGCTGGGAACGGATGGTCGAGCTGGCCGGCGAGGTCCGCCCAGAACTGGTGGAAGACTTTGACCGCATGGCAGCCGACGAAGAGCGTCACGCCCAGGTCTTCCGGCGGCTGATGGAGAGCTTCGACGATCGGGATCGACCCCGTATCGGAGCTGACGAGCTGCGGGCGGGATTGGCCGCGGTGAGCCCATACTTTGTCAGTCGCCGCCGTGAGCCTCAGACGGTGCACGTCGTGGAGGGGGGCGACAAACTTGCTGCCTTGTTCCACGTGCTGCAGGAGATGGGTATCGAAAAGAGGCTCCAAAGCCGCCCCCGAGTGATCATCAAGCCGACCTTCATGATGGCGTACCACCGACGGGACTCGTCCGTGTACACCGATGTGGAAATGGTCGAGGCGCTGGCCGAGTGGCTGATGCAGCACGGGGCCGGAGAGGTGCGGGTGGGCGAGGCCCCCAACCTGTACGATCTGTGGTATGGGAATCGCACCGTAGAGAACGTCGCTGGGTATGTCCGATATCGGTCACCCGTGATCGACTTGTCGGCCGAGCGCATCTCCCACGAGTACGCCCGGGGCGTGGGTCAGTCGACCGTAGCGAAAGCGTGGGCCGAGGCCGACCTGCGCATCCTCTTTGGCAAGTTGCGGGCGCACCCGGTCGACCAGGTGTCGTTCACCCTGGGCGCCGCCGAGGGCATTGGCACGCCTTGCCATGACAAGGTCTTCCTGGACAAAATGGCGGATCGACACACCGCAGCCGTGATGGCGCTGGACGACTTCCCGCCCGATTTTGCCCTGCTGGAAGGGTGGGATGCTGCACCCGATACGCTCATGGGGGTCATCGCCTGCCCGGATCCGCTCCAGCCACGGCGTCTTTATGCGGGCCGGGACGCACTGGCGGTGGACCTGGTCGCGGCCCGCCACGTGGGCCTATCGCATTGGTCGCGGTCGCCTCTCCTGCGCATGGCGTGCCACTGGTTCGGCGCGCCGGAGGTGCGTGTCGTGGGATGCGATACGCCGGTGGCGGGGTGGCGGGGGCCCTATCAAAACGAGTGGACCTCCCTGCTCAGCCTGCTAGCCCAACCGGTCTACACGCTGGCGTCCAAGCGGGGGGCGGTGTTCGTCCCCCAGATGGATGTAGAAGCGTTCCCGCCGCTCCGTGCCGAGTCGACGCTGCTGCGTTGGCGGCGGGCGTCGCTCCGCCGCCTGCTAGGCTACCGCCTCGCGCCCTAGTTTGAGGGAGCCGTCCGGGTCTCGGACGGAACCTTGCGCCTCGGCCGCGGCCCACCGCTCGCCGACAAGCGATACGAGCCCCGCGGCGAGCACCCACGGGTGGGGCACGCCGAGCGCCGCCAACAGGCCACCTGTCAGGCAAGCCACGAACCCCAGGACGACGACGTGCAGCAAAAGCTGCGCCTGCATGCCGAACCAGGACCGGCTCACAGTCGAAGCTTCCAGGGCAGCGTGGGCGGCGAGGCGCATCCACAGCCAGGCCACCAGCCCGATGCCCACCACGGTGGTGGCCGTATCGAGTTGACGAGACCCCAGGCCGGGCGCCCAGCGGGCCAGGTTGTATCCGGTGGACGCCCACCAGCACCCCAGCACGCCCATGAGGGCGACGGCATAGACGGCCAGGATTTCCAGGTTGCGATAGCGAGTGGCCCAGTCCAGCCAGCCGTTTCGATAGGCGGTGGCGGACAGCGGCGTGCTTTCCAGCAGCTCCGCGGTACGTTGTCTTCGTTCGTCGAACACCGAGGCCAACGTCGACCAGTAGACGACGAGCGTTCCGACGACGGCGTGCAGGATGAGGAGGGTGACGATGGCGTTGCTGGCGTCGTCGTAATAGATAAACCATGGCCCCCAGCCCTGACCCACCTCGAGCACCTGCCGGGCCATCAGGCCGGTGAAGAGGGCAAAGATGCCGAAGCGGCGCAGGTAGACAGCAAGGAGCCCGCCGCGGCGGGCCGAGCGCCAGCACTCGCGGATGACGATGACGTTGCGGCTCCACGGGCGCATGGCCCGAGCCCGGGGACGATCTCGGGGCACTTCTACCAGCCCGTTCTGCAGTCGTCCGATAATGAAGAAGCGTACGCAGAGCAGGGTGGCGGCAGCGACCGGGAGCGCGAGGAGATGCTGGTCTCGCCAAGCGTGCAGGAGGGCCCAGGCGCCCGCCGCCGCGACCGCGCCCAGGGCCAGTCCGGCCCACTCCCGGCCGGGGCGGTTGATGCCCAAGACGGCGCGGAGCTGATAGAAGTAAGCGACGGTGGCCATCATGGCCAGCACGGTGGGGACGAAGACGAGGGCCTGCACCGCCCGCGGCGTGTCGATGAGGGCGACGCCCAGGCCGAGTGCGAGCACCAGGCGGTACACTCGCCGGAGACTGCAGCGCAACAGGCCGTCGGACCACTCGGCGGCGGTCAGGCCGGTCAAGAGACTGGACTCCAAGAAGCGGCTGCCGGTGGCCTGCGACAGAAAGCCACTCTCGGTCGTGTACAAGAGGGGGAGCAGGAGGGCCGCGAGGAACTGAGCCGTGGAGCCGATCTCTGCCAGGTTGGAGCGCCTGGGCTCGAGGGCGAGCGTCAACAGCGCCGGCAGGCCAAACAGTAAAGCGAGGCACCACGCCACAACCCGCATGTTGGGCGGAGGACGCTTCTCCAGGAGAAAGTCCAGGGCGGTCTTCATGCCATGAATAACTTCGAGGAGGGTCCGGTGACTCCCGTTATGGGTAGGAGGTTGGATACCCTCGGCAGAACCTCGGTCACCCGTGTCGGGTTACGCAGCCATCGATCAAACTCCCGATCCCGGTCGCTACATCGAGCGTCTTGACGAAATGCGGTCCACCCCGTTCTGGAGCGCCCTCAAGCGGCGGAGCCTGCGACTGCTGGAACCCAGGCCCGGCCATGTGATGCTGGAGGTGGGCTGCGGCACGGGCGAAGATGCGCGAGAACTGGCCCGCCTGGTGCCTGGGGGACGGGTCGTGGGTATCGACAGCAGTGCGTTCATGATCGCCGAGGCCTGCCGCCGGGGCGGAGACTTCCAGGTTGCGGATGCCGGACAACTGCCGTTCGCCGACGCGTCGTTTGACGGTTGCCGTAGCGAACGGGTGTTGCATCATCTGGAACGGCCTCGACAGGCATTGGCCGAAATGGTCCGGGTGGCCCGGCCAGGCGCCCGCATCGTCGTGCTGGAACCCGACCTGGCGACCTTGGAGATTCGGGGTGCCGACCCGTTGGTGACCCAAGTCCACGTGCAGGCAAGAATCGAACATTTTCGCAGCCCAACGGCCGCCCGGTATCTTCCGAAGTGGTGCTGCCAGCTTGGCCTCTTGGATGTGACAGTCGACATGCCGGTGCTGTCTTTTTCCACCTGGCGGGAAGACACGGAGGCGTTTCTGACCGCGAAATACCTGCAAGGCAGGCAGGTGGAGGATGGGTGGCTGGCGTCGCTGCGGCATGCGGCCCGCGAAGGTCGGTTCTACCATGGGGTCTCTCTCCTGCTAGTCGCCGCGAGGAAAGCCCCATGAACCGCTGGCGAAGGGTTATCGAACAGTACCGCCGAGTCGGCGGCTTGATGCGCGGGCAGACTGGCAAATCGGTGCTGGGCCTGTTGGCCATCATGCCGGTGCAGGCGATTGCCCCGCTCTTGTCCGCCGGGCTGATGAAGCTGATATTCGACTCGCTGGCGCACGGCGCCGGCCTCCATGACATCACCTGGTTTCGACACGAGGTCTTGCTGCTGGCGGCCTTCTGCGGGCTCAACCTCATCGTGGCCGTCCTCAACGTGGCCAATGGATGGTTGACCGAACTGCAGAGCATCCGGGTCACCGATCGAGTCGAAGCCCTGATCCAGGCCAAGGCGGTGGCCTTGGACCTGGCCAGCTTCGAGGATCCGCAGTTTCACGACGCCCTGCACCGCGCACAGTTCGAAGCGCGCTATCGAGTCAGCGAATACGTCGGCCTGCTCGCCCGCCTGATCTGCAGCTTCGTATCGGCGGCGATCCTGCTGGCGTTTCTCTTGCGTTTCCAGCCGGGCCTGGTTCTCATCCTGGCGGCTGCGCTCGGACCCGGAATCGCCGTGTCCCTCCGTATCGCCTCGAGCCTGAACGACATCTCCCTGCGGGACACCCCGCTCCGCCGGCAGGGGAGCTATCTCCACCTCGTCTTGTGTGCCGCCGAGTGCGCCAAGGAGGTCCGTTTGTTCGGACTGGGTCGTACGTTCCAGGCGCGGGCCGATGCGCTGCGTGCCCGCCTGGCGGCCAGCCGGCTGCGAATGGCCCGGCTGCGAAGTACTCGTGACCTCTTCACGCAGGCGACGTGGGGCGTGGCCATGCTGGGGGCCTCCAGTTGGGTCGCCTGGGAGACTGTCCAAGGGGCCATCAGCCTCGGCGGGTTGGTCATGTACGTCCAACTGCTGCTCAAGGGAAGCGAGTATCTCAAGGCCGTCCAGGCCTCGCTGGCCGGTCTGCGGGAAAACAGCCTGGTCCTGGATCGACTTTTCGAGTTTCTCGCGTTTGAACCCCGCATGGCGGCTCCATCGCAGCCGGTGCCGGTGACCCCTCTGGAGACCGGCCTGGCCTTCGAGGGCATCAGCTTCCGCTACCCGCAGAGCGATCGGCTGGCGCTGGACAACGTTTCCCTGTGGGTCCCCGCCGGTGCCAAGGTGGCCCTGGTCGGAGAAAACGGCTCTGGCAAAAGCACCCTGGTGAAGCTCCTGTGCCGGCTCTATGACACGGGTGGAGGCCGCATCACCTGGGACGCGACCGACGTCCGTGACTTCGACCCCGCCGAGATGCGGCGGCACGTCAGCGTCGTCTTCCAGGACTTCGTGCGTTATCACATGACGGCTCGGGAGAACATCTGGCTGGGCAACGTCGACCTGGACCTCCAGGATCCGTGCATCGAGCAGGCGGCGCAGGCGGCCGGAGCGGAGACCGTCGTCCAGTCCTTGGATCGGCAATACGAGACGCCCCTGGGCAAGATGCTGTTCGACGGGGGTGAAGACCTGAGCCAGGGCGAGTGGCAGCGGATCGCCCTGGCCCGCGCCATGGTCCGCGCCACCCCGCTGGTCGTGCTGGACGAGCCGACCAGCGCTTTGGATGCGGTGGCCGAGGCAGATTTCTTCACTCGTTTCATGCATCTGGCCGGGCGACGCACGGTCATCTTCGTCAGCCACCGATTCTCCACGGTCCGCATGGCAGACCACATTGTCGTCATGGATGCCGGGCGGGTTATCGAACAGGGCAACCACGCCGACTTGATGGCGCGGCAGGGCCGCTACGCCCACATGTTCGAACTGCAGGCGACGAGGTACCGATGACGCCCGGCGAAAAGTGGTTGATCGATAGACTGGCGGAGGTCGTCTCGGGGACGACCGACGGGTCCGCGCGTGCGCTACAGGAAGACGAACAGGGTCACGTCATGGGGTTCGGTCTGCGCAATCGCATCCTGCCTGTCCTGTTCGGCCGCGGCCGGCGTGAATTGTTTCCCCCTTCCATGCTCGCCGTCATGCGGGCCGCCTATCACGATCAGGCCGTCCGGAATCTGCGAGGCTTTGCCCTGCTGGGCGGCGTCTTGCGGAGCCTGTCCGACCGCGAGATACCGGTCATCGTCCTCAAGGGGGGATTCCTGGCCGAGAACGTCTATCGAAATATTGCCTGCCGACCCATGTACGACTTCGACCTGCTCGTCCGCCAGGCAAATCGGGAAGAGGTCGACCGGATTCTGTCTGCACAGGGTTTTTCGCTCACCGTCCCGGACAAACCGTTGCCCGAATCCATCTACCAGCACTCGGCGACGTCGATGCGCCTTGAGATTCATTGGCATATCTCGGCAGACCAGCGGTCGAGCTTCGAGGTGGAGGATCTCTGGGCAGGCACCATGCCCACGACCGTCGGGGGGGCCCACGCGCTGGCCCTGCGACCGGAGGTGCTGCTGGCCCACCTGTGCGAGCATTTCACCCACCACGCTTTCGTGCTGCCGGCCCTGCATCTGTTCGATATCGCCATGGTCGTGCGCCACTACGGTGCGGAGCTGGACTGGCCACAGTTTGTGGTCCTGGCCCGGCGCTGGAACATGCGCCGGGCGACGTTCCTCCTGCTGCGGCAGGTCGAGCGATTG
>DASYBA010000588.1:0-5588 GCA_036501005.1 Candidatus Xenobia bacterium
GACGCCGGCGTTCCTGTTGGAGTCGGCGGGGGGCGACGAGGGAGAATCCAGCGCCAGTCGGCGGGTGAACGCGCATCGGGTGGCGATCGACGCCCTGCTGGAGGAAGTGACCTCGCATCCGGCACGCTTGCGGGAAGCGACCGCGGCGGCGGCGGCGGACCACGAACACAGCGTGGCCTTGGAAGTGGTGCCGCGCAAACGGGCGGTAAAGCTGATGGGGACGGATGGGATGGGCTTCGGTTTCGAAACCCATATCGACGTCGGGGGCAAGACGTTCCACGCCCACCAGACGGCGCGCTTCGAGGGGTTGGACTACGACGTCAAGACGTCGGCGCCGCTGCCGAGCGCGTTCCTGGTCGAGACGAAGGATGCCGAGTACCTGCGGGTGTTGAGCCTGCACGGGCTGTCCATGGTGGAATCGACCAAGGCATTCACGGCGGGGTCGGCGGCCTATCCGGCCGGCACGGTCGTGGTGACGGCTTCGACGCCGCTGGCGGGCCTGCTGCTCTTGCGAGAGGTGCAGGCGCTGACTCCCAACCACCTGCCGACTCGGGGCATGGTGACGGAGGCGCCGTCGTCGTTCCGGGTGCCGGAGGGCAAGCCGGTGGTAACGTTGCAGGACTGCCTGAACGCTGCCCACCGCATGGAGACCTCGGGCGAGTAATTATCTGCCTTTGACGAGTTCGCCTTTGAAGCTGCTTCCCATGCGCCACAGGTCGTCGCCGGTAAAGGCTCTGCGGGTATTGGTCATGGACGGTTCATTCGGAGGTGCTGGGCCGTCAACCTACAGGCTGGTTCCCAGAGACGGCCGTCGGTCAAGAGTGCAGTTGGGCCAGATGCGTTCCCGGTGGAACTTGTGAGCAGTGCCAACGTGTGCGGCCGCTTGGCCTCCCACGCTAAAACCGCTATAGCGGTTGTTTCCTGTGCGTAAAACCGTAATGGCGGTTTTATGCTTTCCTGAACAAGGGGCCCAGGCGAAAAGAGGACGCGTGAGCGTCGTCTGGCACCTGGTTGGGCGCTCGCGGACGGCTCACGCCTTGTGCCAGCGGGGGAGGATCTCGTCCCAGACGTCCCGGGCCAGGACAGGCTTCGGCGCCGGGCCGAGGTGCTTCGTCGTCTCCGCGTCGACCACGTAGAGCTCTCCCGAAGTGCTGCCAAAGTTGTCCGCGTGGTTCGCTATGACCAACTGAAGACGCGACGACGTCAGGCGGGCCCGGGCGACCTGGACCAGCTCGTCGGTCGTCCCCGTCTCCGCCTTGAACCCGACGAAGCACGCTCGCGGGGCCAGGGGACGGACCTGGTCGATGATCTTGGGGGTGGGCACCAACTCTATCGTTACGGCGCCCTCCGCCGTCGCCAGTTTGTTCTTCGAGGGGTTCCGCACCGTGTAGTCTGCCACCGCGGCGGCAAACACGGCAATATCGGACGATACCACCGCCTGCTGCACCGCCGCCAGCATGTCCGCCGTCGTGCGCACCCGCACCACTTTGACCCCGGGCGGCGGCTCGGCCTGGCCCGGTCCGTAGACGACGGTCACCTGCGCCCCTCGGCGGCGCGCTTCCCGAGCCAGCGCCATGCCCATCTGGCCGCTGCTCTGGTTGCCGATGGTTCGTATCGGATCCAGGTATTCAATCGTCGGCCCTGCGGTGATCAGCACCCGACAGCCCTGCAGCGTGGGCCGCGTCACGGCCTCGACCACGGCCTCCACGATGTCCTCCGGGGGCGCCATCTTGGCCTTGTCTTCGGCCACCTGCGGGGCGACCATTCGAACCCCCATTCCGGTGAGCGTCTCCAGGTTGCGCTGCACCGCCGGGTTGCCCAGCATGGGTTCGTGCATGGCGGGCGCCACCACGATGGGCCGTCCGGTGCCCAGGGCAGTCGACATCAAGGTCGTCACGGGCGTATCGTCAATGCCCAGCGCCATCTTGCTGATGGTGTTGGCCGTGGCGGGTGCCAGCAGCACCACGTCGCACCGGGCCAGCTCGAGGTGCTCGACCTGCGCCGAGAGGCGGGTCACCACGGGATTGCCCGTCGACCACTCGAGGGCTGTCGGATGCACCAGCCGGGTCGCCTGCCGCGACATGACCACGAACACGTCGGCACCCTGTCGCATCAAGAGACGTGCCAATCGGGGCGATTCGATAGCGGCGATGCTGCCGCTCACCGCCAACGCCACTTTGCGCCCTGCCAGAGCGTCGCCGTCGCTGCCTTGGATGTCCTTTAAAAATGACACGGCGCCCCCCCGATTCGGGAGCGCCGTGTGCTTTCCCTATGCGTTTGTTTTTGTCTAAGCCTTGTGGGCAGCGTCCAGCCCTCCCAGGCCGGCCTCGTTCTTGAGGTACTGGCCGAGGATGGTGGCGCAGTCATACGCGGAGTGCGGACCCGGCTGGGCCGCGTCGTAGGCCTTGATGGTGGCCTCGGCGTTGGCCTTCTCGGTCGGGTCGGTGGCCGTATCGCGAATCGCATACGTGTAGTTGAGGCCGATCTCGCAAGCTTCGTCAGCCTTGATGGGAATGTCCTCGTCGTACATGGCGCTCACCGCGGCCCGAGCCAGCGACATGCCGACGGGCACCGAACTGGCGCCGGAGGCCGCGGCCAGCGCCGACCGCAGGACCTTGGCGCAGGCCCGGCCGTTGTCGTCGAGCTTGAAGACGGCGTTGTAGGCGCCCAGGGCGGCCGTGCCGACGGTTTGTTCGGCGGCCGTCGTGCCCGGCATCTCCTTGAGGGCGTGGGCGTAAGTCAGGCCCGTCACGCACGCTTGCGGGATGGTAATGTTGATGTCTTTCTGCAGCAGGGCCCGCAAGCCAGCGTTGGCCAGCGCCGCGCCGATGGCCCCACCGGTGCCGGCGGCCACGGTCTGGAAGCAGGCCCGCAGGGCCGCCGCGGCGGCGGGAGCGTTGAAGTTGCCCGGTGTGGGCGTTTCGCCGGGCTTGAGGGCCGGCGGTTGCAGTTTCTGCAGCCGGGCCACGCCGGCCAGCGTCGCCTGCACCACGGCCTTGTCGGCATCGCAGCCCTGGGCGAGGACGGCCTGGGCATTCTGCATGCCAATGTTCACGGCGTCGTCGGCCGTCTTGACCGAGGGGGCAAACATGTCGGTGATGGCCTGGGTGGCCGTCTGGGCGGCGGGGGTGGCGACGGAGATGGGGGGGGCTTCACCAGGGGCGACGGGCTTCTTGGGGGCCCAACTAAACCCTTGACTGGCGACCTTGCTCAAATCTGCAACTGGCATGGCACTCCTCACACACACTCTCTGTAGATGGGACAGGCCCCCGCCAGGCGCTCAAGGTCTGGCGGGGGCGATTCGGACCTAGCCTCGCTGGGCGTCGGCCACCAGGAAGCCCTTCAGGATGTTGGCGCACTGAGGGGCCGAGTCAGGCATCGGCTGGGTGGCCTGATACTGAGACAGCGTGGACTGGGCGTGGTTGCGCTCGTCCTGGTCGACAGTCAGGTCGTTGATGGCGTGGGTGAAGGTGAGTCCGATGGTGCAGGCCGCCGCGGCGGTGATGCCGATGTCGCTCTCGCTGAGGGCGGCGGAGCCGACCTTCGCCAGGGCAATGCCCAGCGGGGCGCCGATGGGAGCGGCCACGACCTGCAGGCAGGAGCGCAGCACGTCGGCGCACGGCGACGCCGAGTTGGGCTGGGGCGAGAGCCGCTGGTAGGCAGTCTCGGTGGTCCGAGCCAGGGCGGCGGCCGTCGGGTTCTCGGCCTGAGTTTGGATGTCCTTGATGGCGCCCAGGGCGACGGAGTCGAACTGAGCCGGGGGCCCGCCCTGCGAACGAATCTCTTCATAGGCTTCCAGGGCTCGGCGAGCGATCTTCTGCTCGGCGGGGTCGAACCAGCCGCCGAAAATTCCGTTCATGGCCATTGCTGCACTCCTCAACTTGTGTTTGTTTATATCGTGCACCGATCAAATGCACGTTCACAGTCTAGCAATCCAAAAGGATCCAATCCAGCGAGTTCTGTGTCCGTTCTGTAAACTCCGATGTGTCCAACCTGTGAACGTCAAGGCGAGGTCCTGGCCAGCACAGCGTCCGCCCTGTTGCAGCGGTGTAAACCCCGCATGATATTCGCGCTATGCCATGGAAGAAAGTGCCCCCCCGAGACCTATTTGATCGTCCGTCCATCAAGGGCATGACGCTGACATGGGCGAGAGTAACAATTTGGCAAAGGGCCCGTCGAATTTCGTTAACATGGCTGGGCTATCATGACGCCACAAACATAGAGATCGATCGGAGTGCAATGATGGTCACCAATATCGGATTCAGCGCGACTCAAGCCAAGGTTTCCAGCGCCCGGACGCAGGTTTCCAACGAGCAGCCGGCGGTCGTCCCCGCCGACGTGGTGGAATCGGGTGCCAAGCACGGCATCGGCACCAAGATTGGTCTGGGCGCCCTGGGCGGGCTCGCCCTCATCGGCGGCATGGGCTGCTTCAGTGCCCCGCCGGCCCAGGCCGAGACCGTCATCTACCAGTGCCAGGCCGACCCCTATCAATATCAGGACGAAGCTTTGCTGGGCCACATGTCCACGTTGTATGCCAGCCCCGCCACCGGCTACAATCCGGCCGCTGGTATCTATGATGCCGATGGCGGCTACTTCAGCCAGGCCAACGAGATGTCCCGTCTGGACGGGCACCAGGCCCTCAAGCAACTGAGCTGCGGCCACCCCGTGCGGCTGTACTCACCCCAGACCGGCTGGCTCAAATTCGGCAACCTCAACAGTCTGCATCGGTACGTCGGCACCTACGGCCAGCCCTGGGACCACCCCGGCGTCTACCTGGGCAACACTTCCGGTTACGGCACGCCCTGGTACGATGCGCAGTACAACCAGTACAACGATTACAACTCGTATCGGAACCAGTTCTACTATGGCGTCCAGGCCCCCATCTGGGACTATGTGGCCCCGCCCACCTACACCCCGCCCTCTTCGTGGAACCAGGCCCCGCCCGACGGCAACTGGAACCAAGCGCCCAACGGCACCTGGAACCAGAATCAGGCTCCCGCCGATCCCGGCTCCAGCAACTGGAATCAGGCCCCCAGCGGCGGAAGCTGGAACCAGGCCCCCCCTGCCAGCAACGGCGGCGGAAGCTGGAACCAGGCTCCCCCGGCCAGCAACGGTGGCGGCGGAAGCTGGAATCAAGCGCCCCCCGCCAGCAACGGCGGTGGTGGAAGCTGGAATCAGGCACCCCCGGCCAGCAAGGGCGGCGGCAGCAACTGGAACCAGGCGCCCCCGGCCAGCGGCGGAGGCAGTTGGAACCAGGCGCCCCCGGCCAGCAGCGGCGGCGGCAGTTGGAACCAGGCCCCTGCCGCGTCGGGCAGCCAGGCTCCCGCCAACTGGTAGAGCGACCGAAGGGGTCGGTGGAAACACCGGCCCTTTCTGTGTGATACATCACACTGATGAACCTGCAGGTTCCGAGGATACTAGGGGGGCCTTTGCCTGCAGAAGTGGAAAAATGGCGAAGCTGGTCGGCCTGCCTAGATAGACGCGCTTAGGAGTCCCCATGGATCTGAAGAGAGTCGGCGATCCCAATGTCCTGCCCGGTCGCGCCAAGCGGCCGAATCAGACGGGGAGCGGCCCGGACACCACCGACG
>DASYBA010000589.1:0-9703 GCA_036501005.1 Candidatus Xenobia bacterium
CACCGGAGATGACGGCGGCGTATTTTCATGCCAAAGCTCGGACGATTTCGTTGTCCAGCCGGACCGCACCCCGTGCGGCCCTTCTCACTGCATCTCCTTTACCTTCCAGGCCCACGACAAGGTCATGGCTTTGCAACGCACCGGGACCGGCCGTGTTTTCAGGAGGCCGACTACCCCTGCCCCGGAAGTCCATACGCATGGTGCGGCCGCCTCGCTAGCCTTGCTAGGCGCCTGTCTTCTACTGGGGGTCCTGTTGCGGGAGGTGGTGATCCGGCCGGCCCGGCCCCGAGTTTTCCCCCGCCCCGGGCACCCGATTAGATACGAGCCATGACGTGCTTGGTCTCGGTGTAATCCTCCAAGGCGTACATGGACATGTCCTTGCCGTAGCCTGACTTCTTGAAGCCGCCGTGGGGCATCTCGCTGACCAGCGGCATGTGGTCGTTGATCCACACGCAGCCGAAGTGCAGCTTGCGGCTGGCGTTGAGGGCCCGCGACAGGTTGGTCGTGAACACGGACGAGGCCAGGCCGTACTCCGTGTCGTTCGCCCAGCGGATAGCGTCTTCGTCCGAGTTGAACCGGGTCACGGTCACCACCGGCCCGAACATCTCTTTCTGCACGACCTCGTCCTTCTGCTCGGCGCCGGCCAGGACCGTGGGGTGATAGAAGAAGCCCTGGCCCGTCCCAGCCTTGCCGCCCGTGGCCACCTGAATGTGCTTCTGGCCCCGGGCCCGGTCGATGAACCCCGCCACTCGTTCGCGGTGCGATTTCGATACCAGCGGTCCCATGGTCGTCTCCGGGTCGCTGGGGACACCCAGCTTCAACTTCTCGACCAGGGGGACGAATTTCGACAGGAACCCGTCGAAGATCTTGGCCGATGCGTACACTCGACAGGCGGCCGTGCAGTCCTGGCCGCTATTCGCAAAGCCGCCGAACTGCAGCTTCTCGGCCACCAGGTCCAGGTCAGCATCGTCAAAGATCAGCACGGGCGCCTTCCCGCCCAGTTCGAGGTGGCACCGCTTCAGTGAACTGGCCGCCGCCCGCGCGATTTCGATACCCGTCGCCGTGTCGCCAGTCAGGCTTACCAGGGCGACCTTGGGATGCTTGACCAGCCCGACCCCGACCACGTCCCCGGCCCCCGTCAGCACGTTGAGGACCCCGGGCGGGAACAGATCAGCGGCCAGATCAGCCAGGCGCAGGGCCGTCAAAGGCGTGATGGACGCCGGCTTCAACACGACGGTGTTGCCCGCGGCCAGGGCTGGCCCGATTTTCCACACGGCCATCATCAAAGGGTAGTTCCACGGGGCGATGGAGCCCACCACGCCGACCGGCTCCCGCCGAATCCAACTGGTGTAGCCCCTCATGTACTCGCCGGCGGCGCGACCTTCCATGCAGCGGGCCGCGCCTGCGAAGAACCGCAAATTGTCGACCATGAAAGGGACCTCGGAGCGAGCCAGCTCCATGGGCTTGCCCACGTTGTCGGCCTCGATCCGGGCCAGTTCTTCGCTGTTGGTTTCGATACGGTCGGCCAACTTGAGAAGCGCCAGGGCCCGATCTGCCGGCGGGGTCTCGGCCCAACCTTCGAAGGCCCGAGAAGCGGCCTCCACGGCGGCTTCTACGTCCTTCTCACTGGCCTTGTAGACGGTCGCCAGGACCTCTTCCGTGGCTGGATTCAATACTTCTGCCGTGCTGCCGCCCTGGGAATCCTTCCACGCCCCATCAATGAACAGTTGATGCTGTTTGGTCGCTACGTTCGCCATGTGCGCTCCCCCTTCCATCATCGAAGGGCGGAGGTTTCTTTACTGGCGGTCTTGGGGCCTCTCCAGCCGCTGCTGGAAGTCGGTCCCCTCGTTCCAGTCGCGGGTGCCCAGGCCGTCGCGGGGCACATCCACCTTGTCCGCCGTGGCGTAACGCCCGACCGCAAACCCGGTGCGGTTGGCCCCGTACATGCAGTGAATGTAGACGTCCCCGCGGCTCAACGCCTGGTCCATCACGACGGGGAGGTTCTTGTCCAGCGCGCTGATGGAGACGTAGCGGAAGCCCAACTGGCGAGACAGGCGAGCCTCATCTTGGGGCGAGAGCCGTCCCTCTTTGCCGCTCTTGTCGTCGGTGTTGGCCGGATGGCGGAGATCGATGAGCGTCACCTTGTGCCCCGTTCGGTGCAGGGCCTGCAGCGTGTCCTGGCGGGGGGCACCGCCTCGCCACAAAGTCCCGTCTGCGCGCTGGACGACTGGGTGTACGTTATATCCAGGGGGTGCATCGGCCACCGCCAGGCCTATGCCGAGAAGCCAAATCAACCACCACCGTTTCATGTCTTCCTCTTCAACCACTGTTCGGCCAGCCACAGGTCGTGGGGCAGGGTCACTTTGATGTTCCAGGGTTCCCCCCGCACGACGGAAACCGTTGCGCCGTACCGTTCGACGAGCGAGGCGTCGTCGGTGCCGACAAACCCTTCGGCAGCCGCCCGTTCGTGTGCCGACCACAGCACCCTCCACGGAAACACCTGGGGCGTCTGCACGGCGACCAGACTGGCTCGATCGACGGTGGCCTGGACGAAGGCTCCCTCGATTCGCTTGATGGTATCGGACACGGGGGCCCCTGGAACCACCCCGTGACCCGAGGTTCGACATGCTTCCCGCAGAGCCTCCACCAGGGCCGGGGACAAGAGCGGTCGAGCCCCGTCGTGCACGGCCACCAGCTCTGGAGGGGCCTGGGCCAGCCGTTGCAGCGCATGGTGAATACTGGCCTGGCGGTGCTCTCCGCCCACCACCACCTCTCGACCGGTGCGAGGGGCAAAATCGACGAGGAGTGTTCGATACAGTGCTTCGTCTTCAGCGGGTGCCGTCACGTAAACGGCATCGACTTGACGGCAGGCTTCAAAGGCTGCCAAGGTCCAGCCCAGGACGGGTCTGCCACACAGCGGCTGCAGCAGCTTGTTGCCCCCACCGAAGCGCTGGCTCTGTCCAGCGGCGGTTATGACGACGTGCAAACTTATTTACGAGATAAACGGCGGCGCAACACGGCCTGGACTCGGGCGACCAGGCGTTGGGGCACGACCGGCTTGGCGACAAAGTCTTCGGCACCCGCCTCCAACCCATCGGCTTCGTCTTCGACCGTCGAACTCCCGGTCAGCAAGATGACGGGAATGTCACGGGTCGTTCGATAGCTCTTCAGCTTCTGGCACAACTTCTTGCCGTCCATGCCCGGCATGTCGACATCCGATATGACCAGGTCGGGCTTGATCTTGAGCGCCAGTTGCAAGGCGTCCTGGCCGTTCTCGGCCATGAAGATCTGATAGTGCTCTCACTGCAAAACCTCTTCGACGACGGTTCGCACGATGATGTCGTCATCGACGATGAGAATGCGCTCGCGTGTTTCTTCTTCTTCACCCGCGGCGCGGTGGCCTCGGACGACCTCGGTCGACGGGCCGTCAACGAAGCTCGGCACGTCGCGATTGGCCAACTGTTGCTGCACGGCCAGGAGCGCAGCCCGCATGCCGGCGGCATCGGCAAAGCGATCGGCCGAATAGTAGTGGAGCGATTTATCGATGGCGTCGGCCAGGTCGGCATTGAGATCGGGCAGAAGCTCCCGAATGCCCACCTGCACGAAAGCGCCGGGCAGGAGGCCGCACAACAGGCTGCCCATGGTCGCACCCAGCGAATACAGGTCGGAGCGAGGTTCGGCCCGCCCGTGGAGCTGTTCCGGCGGCGCGTAGCCTGGCGTGCCCACCATGGTCTGTTCGAGATCCGATTCGAGATCGACCATGCGGGCCAGACCGAAGTCGACCAGCTTGACGTGGGTCGTGCTCTTTTCGACAATGATGTTGGCCGGCTTGATGTCGCGATGGATGATGGGCGGCGACATCTGGTGCAGGTAGACGAGAATGTCGAGCACTTCGATGCCCATGCTGACCACGAACTCTTGCGATAGCGGGCGGGCCTTGCGCATCTGCTGGAGGTTCTCGCCCTCGATGAAATCCATCACGATGCACCAGCTCCCGCCGTAGCGGAAGAAGTCCATCACCCGCGGGAGGCCCTGGTGGCGGAGCGAGCACAGAACCTGCATTTCCTCGTTGAATCGATACTGGACAATGCTGGCCTGACTGCCCAAGGACGAGGGATCGTGCATCTGCTTGAGGGCACAAATGCCGCCCGCCAGACGAGCATCCTGGACCCGATAGACCGCGCCCATGCCGCCGCTCTTGACCGGCGCCAGCACAGTATAGCGTTCCTCGAGGACGGTTCCGACGGGCAACTCCATCAAGGGCTCCTTCTCAACGGGTGGGTCTTGGAGTTCAGCCAGGCTCCCAGGGCCGCACCAGTCTGGCGAAGAAGTTTCTTGTGGCCACCACTGCTTCCTCCATTTGGCGGAGCCGGTTTAGTGCGAGGTGGCTAGTTTCGGGCGCACGATGTAGAGCTGGTTGTCGCGCCACTCGCCGACGCCTGCCCACGGCCGGCGCTGAGCGTCGAACCAGTCCTGCTGCTGCATCTGGTAGCCGGGCGGGTTGAATCGGACTCGGCCGTCGCGGATGAGGCGAGACATGTTCCCGGCCAATCGATCCTGGGCCTGGAACGTCTCAGTCTCCGAGACGTGGGTATCGACGGGCGTCTCGACGATGGCCCCGTCAAAGGGACCGAACTCACTCCCCTGCAGGCGAATGCCGACCATTCGAACGCCCTGAGCGGGCGGAGGCGACAGCGCCTTGGACTCGACCGGTGACCAACGTGTCATAGGCGCATCATAGTCGTCCCCGGACCTTTGTCCAGCAAACGCCGGGATGTTCATAGGTTGTTCAGATTCGGTGATACACCCCAGGGGAGGGTTGCGGCGTGCTGGTGGAGACTTCGGCGGGGCTGGTCGTCAAGCGGACAGAGATGGTCTTCTCCTCGCCCGGCTTGAGTTTTACCGGGGTGGAAACGGGCTGCAGGCCAGGGGCTTCGACCGTCAGCGTGTAGGTCTCGCCGGGCACCAGCTTGCGGGTGCTGACGGGGGCCTTGCCCAGAGCCAGGCCGCCGATCCGAATATTGGCGCCGGGCGGCGTCGTTTCTATGTGCAGCACGGCCGGGAGGGGGGTCAGGCTGACCTCCACGGGCGGGGCGGGATGGTCGCTCGGCACCACGATTTTCAGGTCAGCTTCGGCATAGCCGGGCCGTTCGAAAGCAAACGTGTGGGGCCCCGGACTCAGTTCGACCGCGGGCGAGGCGCCGAACAGCGGGTACAGCAGGTTGTCGACGAAGAGCTGGCCGTCCTCAGGATTCATGTGTACGGCAACCCGCACGGTGCGAGTCGGTGCCGCGGCCTGATCGTGGGCCGGCGGCGGGCTGATGTGGGGCTTTTTACCGAGGACGAACCAGCAGACCGCCAGGGCGCCGAGCACCGCCAGCACGATGACCACCGGCAGCCAGGCGGGCGGACCTTTCTGGACCATGAGGGAGGTCGAGCCGGACACGCCCGCGCGGGCCGGCAGCCTGGTGAGGGGCACGCCCGACCACGTAGGCAAGCGGGTGGACGGGGTTCGCGACGGCATCTTCCACCCGAACCGGGTGATGATCTCGGCCACGGTCTGGGGGCGTTCCGCCAGGTTGAGCTTCATCATCCACGCGACGTGGTCGGACAGCTTGTCGGAGGTCCCGGGCACGACCTCCTTCAACGGTGGAAGCTGGGACTTGCCGGTCGCGATGTCGACCGACTGCGGGGGCATGGTGCGAGTGATGAGGCTGTAGACCGTCGCGCCCAGGGCATAGATGTCGGTGCGGGCGTCGGTTCCCCCCCCGTATTGCTCAGGCGCCGCGAAACCGGGCGAGCCGGCGCCGCGAATGGCGGTGCGGGTCACGTTCTCGGGGCCGGAGTCGGAGATTTTGGCAATCCCGAAGTCGATCAGCTTGATGCGTCCCGTCGGAGTCAGCATGATGTTGGACGGCTTCAGATCCCGGAAAATGACGGGCGGATCGTGGGTATGCAGATAGTGCAGGACGGCGCACAGCTCCTCCGTCCACTGCAGGGCCTGCGCCTCGGTGACCAGTTGGGTCTGCAGGTAGTCGTCCAGGGTGCCCCCGGCAATGTAGTCCATGGACAGATAGTAGGTGCCTTTGATCTCAAAGAAGTCGTGCAGGCGGGGCAACCCGGGGTGCTGCAGGGTGTGGAGGATGCGAGCCTCCTCCCGAAACTGCCCAGCGACCGCCTGGCGCCGGGCGCCATCGGGAATGTCGATGATCATCTCCTTGAGCGCAAAGGCCTTGTCGAGTTGGACGTGGGTGGCCTCGTAGACGCCGCCCATGCCGCCTTGCCCCAGGATGCGTTCCACCCGATACCGGCCGTCGATGACGTCGCCCGGTCTGTACAGCATGTTGACGGGAGCTTCCACAGAGCGGAGCACGACTCCTTGACCCACGCTTGAAGGAAATTCTTACGGGTATACGGCCGTCAGTTGAAGTGGGGAGATTCTCATCAGAACAGGGTTTGTCAACCGATCGCAGCGGGTATCAGACACTCAGACATCCCCGAGGAGGACACACACCGATGCCCGTACATGATGCTGACACGCAAGGCGAAGTCCAGGTCCAGGGTAGCTCCGAGGCCCAGGGTACGCTGCTTGACTTTTCCATCCAGAGCCGGCCGCTGAACGACGACCTGGTCGAGGTGAGGGTGGAAGGTGAGATTGACGTGGCGACCGCGCCCAAGCTGCGCGAAATCCTGTATGATCTCATCGGGGCCGGCAACTATGACCTGGCGCTGGACTTCAACAAGGTCCATTACATCGATAGCACCGGCATGGGCGTGCTGGTCGGCGCGCTGAGACGAGTGCGAGAGCACGACGGGCGCATTCTCTTGATCTGCAAGCACGTCCGTATCAAGAAGCTCTTCACCATCACCGGTCTCAGCCGGGTGTTCGATATCTTCGATAGCGAACAGGACCTGCTGGCCAAGTACAAAAAGCGCGGCATGCCCTGAGCTGAGGCGAAGGCTGTAGCCGGCCACCCCGTGTTGCGGGGTGGCCTTTGACGTTCTACGGCTCGACCAGCGTCAGAAACCCGAAGATTTTGTAGTCGTCGGAATGCAGGGGTGGCCAGACCCCGCACGCCAGCCTGTCGGAGGATCGATCATGGCCTGGTTGACCTCCCGAATAGACTGGCAGGTCCAAGCACGGACCCGCGTTTTTGACGTTCCGCCAGCAAAGCTGTGCATGGCCTCGCGTCTCAGCTCAGCCACCGCGGCGACCGTCTGGGCTGAGAAGGCTTTGAACGTTGGGCAGGCAGGACAGTCTTTCAAGTGGCGAAACACTCGGGGCCCTTTGCCACAACCTGAGAGACGGAGAGCCGCGTGAGTTTGACAGACCCGCAATTCAAGTCCCTTTTTGCCCGCAAGAGCCTGCAGAAGTTGCTGACAGAAGCAGGCGACGAGTCCGGCGGCCTCAAACGGGCGCTGTCCGCAACCGCTCTGGTGGCTCTGGGTATCGGGGGCATCATCGGTGCTGGTATCTTCGTTCTGACGGGGCAGGCGGCTGCCAAGTACGCGGGGCCCGCCATCGTTTTTTCATTTGTCCTCTCAGGGTTGGCCAGCGCCTTCTCAGGGCTGTGTTATGCGGAGTTTGCCTCGGCCATCCCCATCGCCGGCAGCGCCTACACCTATGGGTACGCTACGCTAGGGGAACTGGTCGCCTGGATCATCGGCTGGGACCTCATCCTGGAATACGCGTTTGGCGCCGCGACCGTAGCGGTTGGGTGGGCGGGCAACCTGATCAGCCTCCTGCAGGACCACGGGATATTTATACCGCCAGCCCTCTTGGCTGCGCCCGGAACTGGGGTAGTCAATTTTCACGACAAGCTTCCCGGCTTTGAGGCCCTGCAAAACCGCTGGACCGAACTGCCAAAGATCCAGGAACACCTCGTGAACGCCGGCTTCCTGAAACTCCAGAATGGCCAACTCGATCTCTCCAGCCTGGCCGCGAATCACATCGAATACCATAGCACGTTCCTGAACTTTCCCGCCTTGGTAGGCATTCTACTGGTCACCGCCATCCTGGTGATCGGCATCAAGGAATCAGCGAACTTCAACACGGTGGTCGTCTTTCTGAAGGTCGCCTTGGTGCTGGTTTTCATCGCGCTGTCCATCAACTATCTTGCTCAGCACAACTGGGTGCCGATGACAGAGAACTGGAAACAGTTCATTCCGCCCAATACCGGAGAGTTCGGTCATTTCGGCTGGAGCGGGATTCTGACGGGCGCTGGCGTCGTGTTCTTCGCCTATATTGGATTTGATGCGGTGTCTACGGCGGCTCAGGAGGCGAAGAACCCACAACGAGACATGCCTATCGGGATTCTCGGTTCTTTGGCTATCTGTACGGTTCTGTATATCCTGGTGTCGGGTCTTCTGACTGCGGTCGTGCCTTATACCCAATTGAATACCGCTACCCCCCTGGCTGACGGTATCGACTTGATGGGCGTGGCCTGGGGTTCCCTCCTGGTGAAGGTCGGTAGCGTTCTCGGGCTAGGTTCGGTCATGCTGGTGCTGCTGCTAGGACAGTCCCGGGTCTTGTATTCAATGGCTCACGATGGGCTTCTGCCCGCCTGGGCTGGCAAGATTCACGAGCGGTTCCGTACCCCCTACGTCTCGACGATTATCGTAGGCGTTATCGTGGCAGTGATATCGGCCACGTGCCCGATCGAGGACCTGGATGCCATGGTCAGTATCGGAACCCTGCTGGCCTTCATCATCGTGGATGCAGGAGTCTGGGTTCTCCGCAAGCAGCAGCCTGATCTCAAGCGTGCTTTTACCACGCCTTTGGTTCCGCTTGTTCCCATCCTGGGCATCGTCACGGCGGCCGCGATGATGTATGGGCTGCCGCTGAAAACCTGGATTCGACTGGTGGCCTGGCTCATCGTAGGGCTCTTCATCTACTTCGGCTACAGCCGCCATCACTCCAAGGTGCAGAAGGATCTGGCCGCGACGGCTTAAGGGCTCAGCCCGTCTGGTAGGCACAAAACCGATATGGCGGTTTTAGCACGCCAAAACAACCGCTATATCGGTTTTGACCTCCACGAACTTTCGATACTTGGAAACATGGATTTAGCATGCGGGTTCGGCGGCAGCGGGCAAACGGAAACGTGGCTGACGTACACTCCTCGGGTTTCAACCATCAAGCCGGAGGTGGTACAATGTGGACGCCATGCACAAACTGGGGCTGGTACCAGGAGAGGCAGATGAGCCTCATCGGCGAAACCCTGCGGACGTCCTGGGACGGGCCCGGAGACGGTCGGCCGTTTCTGTTGGGCATCGACGTCGGCATCTTCTCCGATGAGCACCGGCCGCCGGTGGTGCCGGACGTCGTGCTGGGTCTGGACGTGCAGGCGCCCGACGACTGCTGGGAAAAACAAGGCCGGAGCTGGTTCGTCTGGCGTTACGGCCCGCCTCTGTTCGCGGCCGAGTTCGTGTCGGCTCCCGACGGAGGCGAACTGGCGAAGCTGAACGGGTAGGCTCATATCGGCGTGAAATATGTCCTAATCTGGGACCCTCAGCGGTTCCTGAAAGGCAAACGCCTGCGGCTCTATCGGCTGGCGGGCCGTCGCTACAAGGAAATGACCACTCGCTGGCTGCGCGAGCTGGGCATCGACGTCTAGGTGGGAAAAGACCTTTACGATGCCACCCCGGCGGTCTTTTCGCTGAAGAGCGCGTTCAACCACAGGCGCACGTCGTCCAATACGTCCGC
>DASYBA010000590.1:0-3461 GCA_036501005.1 Candidatus Xenobia bacterium
CGGTACCCTTCATTGAGCGAGCCCGCCAGGGCTCGCTTGTTTTATGGGCGAAATACGGCTATCATTAAAGCAATGAGTGTGCGCAGCGAGCCCCCGACGATCCTGGTGCCTTTGGATTTTACCCAGGACTCTCCGGGCACGTTGAAAGCCGCCGTCGAGCGCGCCCGGTCAGTGGGGGCCGCCTTGCATCTACTCTTTGTGATTCGCCCCCCCACCATGATCTCCGAGGGCGGGCAGAATCGCCCTCACTACCCGCCGGCACCCACGCCCCAACTGGCCGACCAGCACCTCAAAAAGCTGGCCGCAGCTCATCCGGACATGGATATCACCACCGCCGTCGTGGTGGGTCGCCCCGCCGAGGCCATTCTGCAAACCGCCTCGCAGTTGCAGGCTCGCGCCATCATGGTCAGCCGCTCGACCCACGAGTCGCTCCTGCGCGTGCTGGCCACCCAAGACCTGGACCGCTACAAGGCCTGCCCCATCATCGCGGTCGAGATTCCCAGCGTCTCAGCTTAACTTAGGGCTCCGCCCCCCAGCCGTTCGCTTCGCTCACTGGGGGACCCCCCGGCTAGTGCTGAGGGAAGCTGTGCGGCATCGGGCTTCGCCCCACTACTAGCCAGCGCCCGCTTAGCTTAGAGGGCTAGCCCGGGCTAGCCCCGAGGCGGAGCCCGCCTCTTAAGCTTCCGAAGCGACCAGGTCTTCGACCGCTGGGGGGCGGTTCATGGCATCTTTCTGGCGGATCTTGGTCTCGATCTCGGCCGCCAGGTCGAGATGGCCGTCCAGGTGGGCACGGGCATTCTCGCGCCCCTGGCCGAGCTTGTGATCGCCGTAGGTGAACCAGGTGCCGCTCTTGCCCACGATGCCCATGTCCAGACCGACGTCGAGAATACTGCCGGTGCGGCTGATGCCCTTGCCGTAGATGATGTCGAACTCGGCCTGTCGGAACGGCGCCGCCAGCTTGTTCTTGACCACCTTGGCCTTCACCCGGGTGCCGATGATGTCGTTGCCCACCTTGATGGTGTCGGCCTTGCGAAGCTCGAGCCGCACCGAGGAATAGAACTTGAGGGCCCGCCCGCCGGGCGTCACCTCGGGATTGCCGAACATGATGCCCGGCTTCTCACGAATCTGGTTGATGAAGATCGTGCACGTGCTGGTCTTGCTGATGATCGCCGTCAGCTTGCGCAGGGCCTGCGACATGAGGCGGGCCTGCAGGGCAATGTGGGCGTCACCCATCTCACCCTCGATTTCGGCCTTCGGCACCAGGGCCGCGACCGAGTCGATGACGATGACGTCGATGGCATTGCTGCGCACCAGCGCTTCCACGATTTCGAGCGCCTGCTCTCCCGTGTCCGGCTGCGAAATGTACAGGTTGTCGATGTCGACGCCGATATCTTTGGCATAGTTCGGATCCAGGGCATGCTCCACGTCGATGAAGGCCGCCACCCCGCCAGCCCGCTGGGCTTCCGAGATGATCTGCAGAGCCATGGTCGTCTTGCCGCCGGACTCAGGCCCGTAGATCTCGACGACCCGGCCCCGCGGCACGCCCCCGGTGCCGAGCGCCAGGTCGAGGGTCAGCGCACCCGACGGGATGACGCTGACCTGCAGCTTGGCCCGAGCCTCGCCCAGCTTCATGATGGATCCCTTGCCAAACTGCTTCTCAATGCCCAGGACTGCCAGTTCGAGCGCTTTGGTCTTGTCCATGCTACCCTCCATAAACAGGTGCACCTTTATTCACTATTTTTCCTGAGAACGGAAGTTCGAGGCCCCCGGAAGGTGTCCTTCCGGGGGCCACTGAAAATTTTTCAGCGACTGACGACCAGCACGTGAAATGACCCGTCGGCGTACTGTGGGCGCTTGCCGGCCTTCCGTTCATCCGGGGTGGGCATGGAGGAGACTTTTGCGGTGCAGGTGTACACCACATGGTCCTGTGTGTCGAGGGCCATGGTGCGGGCGCCCGCTTCGGTCGGGGCGTTGGCAACGACTTTCAGGGGACGGCCATCGACCACCGTGAGCGTGCCATCTCCGTTGGAGCTGAACGCCAGGTCGAGACCCGGGTCGAAGGCGCACGCATCAACCCCCTTGCCGATAGGCTCGGTGCCCGCCAGGCGCCCACGGTGGGTATCGAACACCACCAAGGTCTGGTTGTGGCAGCCAATGTAAAGCCGATGATGGTGCGGGTCGATAGCCAGCCCGGTCGGGTGTTCACCCGGTGCCAGTTGGTAGGTACCCAGCACCTTCAGTTGTCGGGCGTCGACCTCGACGACCTCGCTCTCATCTTCGAGATTGACCCACACGTGCCCGTCCCGGTCGGCGGCGGCAAACTCTGGCCCACCCCCCAGCGGCACCTGGCCCAGGACGTGGCCGTCGGACGGGTCGATGACGGTGGTACTATCGCTCTGGCCGTTCATGACGAACACCCGCTGATCGACCGGATCGTCGATGATGGCGTCGGGCTTCTTGCCCACGGGAATCCTCGCCAGCGGGGCCAGCGAGCCCATATCGAACATCAGCACGCTATCGGACTTGCCGCAAGACACGAACCCGTGGCCCGACTCTGCATCCAGGGCGATGCCGTGCACACCCGGGGTATCGGCGATGTCGCCCACCACTTTGCCCGTCTGCACGTCCAGCACCTGGACGTGGGTGGCCCGGGAGATGAACAGGCGGTGGGTGGGATAATCGAACGTGAGATAGTCCCAGCCCCCGTCGCCTGGAACGGGAAGGCTCCGGGTCACGTGCCAGTCGGCCCAGGCGGGCGACACGCTCAGAAGCAGGCTCAACAGTATAAACAGGTTCTTCATGCGGCCCCCCTTCCACCGCTATTCTAAGGCTCCTCCAAGGCAAACCAGGCCCACTTGAGTTATACTCATACCCCATGACCCACATCCTCATCGCCGAGGACGACTCCAGCATCGCCCGCTTCCTCGACCAGGCCCTGCAGGAATCCGGCTACACCACCGAGGTCGTCGGCGACGGCCGGGACGCCCTCACCAAAGCTCGGGCCTGCGACGCCCTGGTGCTCGACGTCATGCTGCCCGGCCTGGACGGTCTGGAGGTCTGCCGCCGCATGCGGGCCGACGGCCTGGATACGCCGGTGTTGATGGTCACGGCCCGCGACACCCTGCAGGACAAGGTGGCGGGGCTGGACAGCGGCGCCGACGACTACCTGGTCAAGCCGTTCCAGTTGGCCGAGTTGCTGGCCCGGGTGCGGTCCGTCCTGCGCCGACGACCGGCCACCCCCCGGGTGCAGGTCGACGACCTCACCCTCGACCCTGCCACGCGCCAGGCCACCCGAGGCGCCCTTAAAGTCTCCCTCTCGGCCACCGAGTACACCTTGCTCGAGTATCTGATGACGCATGCCCGCGAGGTCGTTCCCCGAGACGCCCTGCTCGACCACGTGTGGGGGTACGACTTCGGCGGCAACGCCAACGTGCTCGAGGTCTACATCAACTACCTGCGCA
>DASYBA010000591.1:0-4183 GCA_036501005.1 Candidatus Xenobia bacterium
ATTGGACCACGGCAGAGCCGCTCTACCTGGTCATGGAACTGGTCGTGGGCACGACCCTCCGGGCCCGCATCACGCCGGAGGGCATGCCGCTGCCCGAAGTTCGTGCCTGGTTGGGCGGGGTGGTGTCGGCGCTCTCGCACGCCCACTCGCAGGGGGTGGTCCACTGCGATCTCAAACCCGACAACGTCATGATCACGACGGACGGGCGGGTGCGAGTCATGGACTTCGGCATTGCCTCGTGCCGGCGACTGCCCCGCATGACCTTGACCACCGACGTGCTGGGCACGCCGGGGTACCTGGCGCCGGAACAACTCGATGGCGTGCGGAACGACCCCCGCACCGATCAGTACGCCCTGGGCGTCATGGTCTTCCACTGCCTGACCGGGCTGCCGCCGTTCTTCGAGGCGGATCTCCGCCGCATGCTGGTGCGGCAGTTGATGGAGGAGGCGCCGCTTCTGCACACCCTGCGAGCGGACGTACCGGAGGACTTCTCGCAAGCGGTGGCCCGCATGCTGGCCAAGACCCCGGAAGAACGGTTCGACAGCATGGACGCTGCCTGGGCGGTGCTGGCGGAGAGCCAGGAAGAAGCCGGGCCCACCCGTTTCATGGAATGGCAGTAGAACTTCTCGGCGACCAAAAAGGTTGTCTGCAAAGGGGCTTGGAATTTCATGAGAAGTCCAGGTTCACTTCGAGGAAAGCGCGGGCAAAAGCGGTGGGCGACATCCTGTTTTGGGTCGGGTGTGCGCTGACGCTGATTCTGGCGGTGGATTGTCACCGCAAAGGGCGGTCGTCAGACTGGTACTGGGTGCTCTTTTTTCCGGGTCCTCTGGGAGGCCTGGCGTACCTGCTGTACTCGCGCCATGCGGCCTACGCGGGCCATAAGTCGTGGGTGGCGCCCTGGCCCCGCCGCTCGACCCCCCGGGTGCCGTGGCAGAAGCCGCCCGGGCCGGCGACGGTGACCCCCATTCACGGGCGGCGCAAGGACAAGGTCGACAACAAGGTCAACTGCTCCCGCTGCATGCGGCAGGTCGACAAACTGGTGCCGTTTGAGGACGGCCGGGTTCGGCACTACGCCTGCGAGATGTGCGTGGCCGAGATCGAGCTCCTCCGCAAACCGTCTATCAGCTTCAAGAACCTGGAGTTGTAGTTCCCACCTCGCACGGCGGGGGCGGTGCTCGCCACGGGGCTAGAGCGGCTCCTGGCGGCCGGCGTGCCAGCGCACCAGGCGGACCTGGTGGCCCACCTGGCGGCCCTCTGGGTCCAGGCGGAAGCGGCCGTAGAAGGTCTCGATGTCGAGGGAACGAGCCGCCTGCGCCATTGCGCTCTCGTCAGTGCCGGCCCGTTCCACCAACGCCTCCCACAGGAGACCCTGCGCATAGGCGGCAGCCGCCGGATAGTCCGGCACCTCACCGAAGGCCGCCTCATACGACGTCGAGAAGCTGTCTGACCCCGGCAGCCACTGGGCTGGGCCGATGACCCCCTCGGCCAACGGTCCCAGGTCTCGGCCGAACGCCTTCACGCCCGCCGCCACCGCCACGATGACGGGTGGACGCGGCTCCAACGCTTGGAGCAGAGCCAATTCCTGTTGGTAGCGGCCCACCAGGACCAGCGTGTCGCAGGGCGGCACCGGCTCGCCAAAGGGCAGCCGGGGAACATCGGGCAGGGCTCGCAAGACCTGGCTTGAGAACGTCCCCTGAGGATTGAACACGGCGACCGCTCGGCCCCGCATGAGCCGCGGGACGTCGCCCAGGTAGCGGCTGCAAGGGCTCAGCAGGCTGACGACGTGCCGGCCGTATCGCTCGTGGATGAGATCGGATGCGCCGCCGTGGTTCCATAGCACCCTCTGGCGGGCCACTGCCGCGGCGGCCAGGGTGGAGGCGCTCCCGTACGGGCCTGCCAGCCAGTCGCAGGACAGCAGCGCCGCCATCTGCTCAGCCGCCACGCTGGCCTGGCTGCGATCGTCCCGCACCAGCAGAGACACGGGCAGCGAGGTCTGGCGGGACCAGAGCGTCAACCCATTGGCGGCCTGGCGGCCCAGCGCCCCCAGACCGCCGGTCAGCGCCACTGGAAAACCAACCGTGACCGCCATGACGGGGGATGTTCGTTACAGGAGCGAACGTACCCCTCGATGTTCGTCTCCCGGAGCGCACTGTTCGCTCTACCAACGAACATTTTCAGAGGGAGGTCATGGTGGAGTCAGTTCCCTTTCGGAACCCGGGCGATACCCCCGAGCCCTGACCCCTGTGTTATACTCTGCGGTAGGTGGAAATCCGACCGTTCAGTCCTGGTGCGCTCAGCGGCCCCGCCGGTCTTCCTCCCTCGCCACCCGCCGAGGCCTGTTCGGTGCGGGACGTGGTGGAGATGGCGGGGCCGTCGGCGCGAGCGGCGGTCACGCCTCGCCCCGTCAACGTGAACCCGGGCAGCCAGGGAATGGCCGCCGCCCTGGTGCTCCTGGGCCCTGCGGCCATGGCGAGCGCCCTGCTGCCCACCCCGGAGAAGCCCGCGAAGACGCCCGGCAAGTGGGATCGGGAGAAGGTGCCCGGGGCCTGGTACGTACCGAAAAACCCCAGCCGCATTCCTGTGCAACCGCGCTATGCTTTTGAGGTCGCGCCGGGGACGGACGACGTGGGGCCCGTGCAGGTCGTGCCCAGCCTGGCCGGCCGCCTGCGGGCGCTGCGCCTCCACTGGCCAGACGAGGTAGAAGAGCCCGCGTTCAGCGCCCAGCGGACGACGTTTCACGACCTTTTCACCCGCTTTCCATCCGATGTCACTTTCCATGTCGTCACGGAAGGCCAGTCTGCGGCCCGGTTGCAGGCCCTGGTCGAAGCATGGGGCGTCGCGGACCCCACCCGCATCCACTATCACCCGCTGCACCTGCATTCCACCGTGGAGCAGTGGTACGAGCCCGTCACCATGTGGGCTCGAGATACGGCCCTGCTCATGCGGACCCACGATGGCCGTCCCCTGCTGCTGCTGCCGCGCTCGTTTCGAAAGGACGGGCAGGTGGACGCCAGCCTCAACCGACGCATCATCCATGGGGCGGCGGCGGCCCCGGCCCTGCTCCAGGAGCGCCTGGGCCTGTTGGTGCGTCGAAGCGAGCTGAACTTCGAAGGCGGAGACGTCGTGCCCAGCCGACAGACGGTCCTGGTCGGCGGTCACCTGGTGCAGCGCAACATGCGGGACCTGAAGCTGGGCAAGGCGGCCGTGGTGGAGCGCCTGCAAGAGCAGCTCGGGCGCCCGGTCGTGGTGATTGAGCCGCAGCCCGCCTTTCACCTGGACGTGGGCTTCACCTGGCTCTCGGAGGGAGTGGTGGCGGTCGCCGATCCCCGCCTGGCCGCCGCCATGGTGCGGGGTCTCAAGCCGACAGGGCTCGATCTGGACACCATGCTGAAGGCGGATCCGGCCCTGGCAGACCGCTACGATAAAGGCGCCGCCACGCTGCTGGGAGCAGGCTTCCAGGTGGTGCGAATGCCGAACCTGCCCGGCCTGGCCCTGCTCACCCCCTACCTGACCTACAACAACGTGTTGATGGAGGACAAGCGGGTCTACATGCCCGTCTACGACCTGCCGGTGCTGGACGAGTTCGCCCGCAGCATCTATCGGAACCACGGCTTCCAGGTCGTCGACATGCCGTCGGCTCGTCACAGCACTCGCCTGTGGGGCTCGGTGCGGTGCGCATCAGGTGAATTGCAGGTGGACGAGGGCTGACGCTGGAAGACCGACAACGGCACCGATGTGGAAGAAACACTTGACGCGGGCGGTCTGGCTGGCCATCCTGGTGGGCCTGGGCGTGGCCGGTTGGAAGTGGTACAACAGCGGATCAGCGGCCGGAGACGTCACCTACAAGACCGGGCCCCTGCAGCGGGGGACGGTCATGGAGACCGTCCTCACCACCGGCACCCTGCAACCTTCGCAGACGGTCAACGTGGGCAGCCAGGTCTCCGGCATGGTGACCCGGCTCTACGTCGATTGGAATTCACCCGTGCACAAAGGGCAGATCATCGCCGAGATCGATCCGCGAGTGCCTCGGTCCCAGTTTGTGCAGGCCCAGGCCGAGCTGGAGAGCGCCCAGGCCGGTGTATTGAACAATCAGGCCGCGCTGTCGAACCAGGTCAGCAACCTGAAGACCATGCGAGCGGCGGTGCTCACCGCCGAGGCTGATGTCGATACGGCTCGCGGGGGC
>DASYBA010000592.1:0-6687 GCA_036501005.1 Candidatus Xenobia bacterium
CCTCCAGCTTGACGGAGAGAACTTCTTCCTGTTCCCCTCGGCGGAGGGCCAGCAGCGCGTGGCCGGCGATGTCCCGGGCCGGCTTTCGATAGTCGTAGTACGCTTCGAATTTCGATTTCTGCTCTCGCCACCTGGCGGTGACGGACGACACGTAGACGGCGTGCCGGGTGACGTGCTGACGTAGCCACGCCCGCAGATCGGCGGTCGTGCTGAGGGTCTCCGCGATGATGTCCCCGGCCCCGGCCAGGGCGTCGGCGACGGCCAGATCCGGGGAGGTGAAGGGGGCCGCCAGCTCTTCCAGCGAGACCTGGGTGGGGCGCTGCTCCTGGAGCAGGATGGCCAGCGGCTCCAGGCCCTTTTCCCGGGCCATCATGGCGCGGGTGCGGCGCTTGGGGCGGTAGGGCAGATAGAGGTCTTCGACCGCCTGCAGGGTGCTGGCGGCACCGATGGCCCGCTCCAGATCGGGGGTGAGCTTGTCTTGCTCGGCGATGCTTTTCAACACGGCCGTCTTGCGTTCGGCCAGCTCCTGGAGGCTCTCGGCGCGGGCCTGGATGGTGCGCAGCAGGTCCTCGTCCATGGCGCCCGTGACCTCTTTGCGGTAGCGGGCGATGAACGGGACGGTGGCGCCCTCTTCGAAGAGCTTGAGCACGGCGGAGACCCGGTCTTTGGGCCGGCCGACTTCGGCAGCAATGGTATCGATCATGAGCGCCGCACTTCCCAAGCCCCCATGCATGTTCCTCCAGGAAAAAGGCCGGGCGGCTTCCGAAACCTTCAGCACGTCCGCAGGCTCTTACCTCATCATCATTTTAGGGGAGGTTCCCATGAAGAAGGCGGTCATGCTGGCCCTGGCAGCCCTTCTGATGGCGGCGCCCGGGCAGGCGCAGGTCGCTGCCCCCGTCAGCGATGACGGATTCTTTGTGCATCATCGGGCGCTGTATCGAGAGCTGGCTGCGCAGCCCAGCCTCTTGCAGAGCGCGCCTTTTCTCTCCGACCATGCAGGGCTGCGGCAGTTCCTCGCCGATCACCCCGGCTGGGCCACGCAATTCCTGGCGGAACACCCCGGCACCGCTGAGACGGTGCCCAATCCCTACAACGATCCCACCGCGGTGGGCGCACCGACGGCCGGGAGCTACTTCGGCGGGGGCGGAGGCTATGGGTACTATGGATACCGCCAGGCGCTCTATACCCAGCAGATGACGGGCTCGGCCGTCCCGGGAGCACCGGCCGCGGGACTTACGGTGTATGGAACGCTCCCGAACACTCCGGCACTGTCCAACAGTCCCACCACCACAGGGCTTCCGGCGCCCGCACTGTCTCCGACGACCGCTCCGGGGACGACCAGCGGGTCCGCCCTGCAACACTATCTGCAGACCCATCAGCAGGAGATTCTGCAGCGGCAGCAACAGCCCGCACTCAGCACCACCCCCAAAGCGCCTCGCCGCAAGCGGTCAGGCCTGAAGGTGCCTCACCCCAAGGCCAAAGCGGCTGAGAAGAAGAAGGGCTAGCGGGCGCTGTAATCCTGTTCCTAACCCTTCTGGGCCGCCAGGAAGGGACAACCGCGATTGCCACCGGACGCCGCATAGGCCGCCTGGCGAGCCCGATTGATCTCGCCGAATGGCTTCAGCACGTCCTTGTCGACGGCGACGCTGTCGTGCTCTTTGGTCTTCCAGACGCTGAACCTGGTGTCTTCAGCGCGCTGTGCGGCTCTCGGATCCTGTTTCGAGGGCACCACGATCTCGCCTGCGGTCAGCCAGGGACCATGCCAGTTCTCACGCGGATCGTCGACGTCGTCGACCTTCGGTTGGGCGAACTGAAAGTCCAGCCGCCAGCGCAGGTCGCCCTTCGCCAACTGCTGTTGGAAGTCGGCTTGGAGGCGCTGTCCGGACCGTTCACCGGCGGCCGACGCAGTGCTATGGGATTCGACCGGAACCGCGCGCATCTTGACGAGATACGTCTGACCGTCCCTACCCTGCAGGGCAAACGGCGCCCGACTCCAGGCCGTCAAGTTGGCCGCGCTGTCGAGGTTCGTCTTCATGTGCTCGACGTCAAGGATCATGCGAGGGCCCGAGACAGGCCCTTCGTGGGAGACAATGCGGGCCAGTCCCTCCACTTTGTTGGGCGGGTTGAGCATGTTGAACAGGTCGAGCTGCGCTTGCGGGTCTCGGGCCTGGGAGTGTTCCGTCAGAGGCGACCCGCCGGTCATCAAGATGTCGCTAGGCTGGCCATCCTGGCCGATGACCTCGAGGGCAAAGCCGTACATGCTCTTGCCGTTGGGATCGGGTTCGTTGGAAGCGTCGGAAATACGCACGACGGCTTGCTGGCTGTCCATCCCGAACATCTTGAGCAGGCCGTTCATGGCCGGGTTCCAGTGGACCTGGGCCTGGCCGCCGAAGAGCTGGTCTCGGTGGATGAGGCGGTTCAGGTTGTCGCTCCCTTCCGTCTTGGCCTGGCGCTGCTGGAACTGGGTGATTTCCTTGGTCGTCTCGGCGTCGAACAATTCCGCCTTGCGACCGGTCAGACTGTTGTCGATGATGTCCCCGAGGGGATGCGACGGGGTCGATACGGTGGCAGCGTGTTTCAGTACCGTCTGGATGTGGTCCGCGGAGGCCCACACGGACGCATCGGGAGCAGCAGTGGATACCGGTTCGAGGGCCGGCTCGGCGGCGGCCGCGGGCTCGGCGACCGCGGGTTGGGCCGCTGCAGGAGAAGGCTCGATGGCGGCCGAGGCGGACCCGGCGTGGCTATCGAGCGGGTCGGCCTGGCCCGGCGCCTGCGCCTGTGCCGCCAACGCCTTCATGTGCGGGCAGAGGGCGATCAGGGAAGGGGGAATGCCATTCGGAATGGTGGCCATGGGTCGATCTCCTATCGGTGGTACTGTTCGAGGGGATGGCGGCTGGGATCCGACGTATCGGGATCCCACGGTTCGAAGGCGTTGTTGACGTTTGACAGATTCGTCTTGGCGAGGTCCGGATACTGCCGCAGCAGGATGCTCTTCATGTTGGAGCGGTCGATCCACTCCAGGCCTTCCTTGGTGTACGTCTCTTCGTTGTAGGAGGTGGTGAAGAAACGGTCGGCCTGCAGTCGGCGGCTGGCGTTGACGATGAAGATCTGGAAGAGGGTCTCGCCGAAGCCGAAGTTCTCGGGGCGGTGTGCCTCAGCCAGGGTGCCGATGAGCATGTCGAGTTTTTCGACGTCGTTGCCGTAGACTTTCTTGAGCTTCTCGACCTGCTTGGGATCGTCGGTCAAATCCTCGAACTTCTTGATCGGCACCAGACCGATCTGGCGCCGGAACTCGTTGTAACGGGGAATGCCCCGCTCCCGATCCCGCAGCACGTCGACGGCCGCCAGGTCGTAGTTGGAGAACCCAGGGATGGTCAGCTCTTGCAACGTCTTCGGGTAGTTGTTCATGACGAGCTGGCCGGGGTGCTCGACGCCGAAGGAGTAGATGAGGTCGGTCAAGCCGTTCTTCTCGGTGATGTCGTGCACGGCCTTGTTGCGGGTCGCGCCCAGGGCCACTTCCTGCGTCTTGTCGCTGCCGATGTGGTGGAGCTTGATCTCGTCGGGCAGAAGGGAATGCATCCGATAGACGGCCGTGAACTCTTCAGTCAGGGAGTAGGGCACGTCGAACTTGGCCGTGTGGTTGCCCACGATGCCGCCCACCATGTGATCGTCGGGCTTCCAGTGGTTGAGAATCTTGCGTTCCTTGAGGTTCGACGCCTCGTAGTTCGCCAGCCCGTACCAGTTGGCGTTCATGGCCATGGTCAGGGTCTTGTTGGGGAGGATGGCCGGGGTCCACTCGACGGTGTGGATCTTGGCCATCTCTGCCGCCACGATGAGGCGGGAGGTCTGGAAGAGCTTCTCGTCATTCCAGTCGGGGTGGTGCTCTTTCAGCATGTCGCAAACCGAGTTGTGTTCCTTGGCAAAGGTGTTGTGCAAGAGATCCAGCCCCAGCCACCAGTTGCGGCGGAAGCCGGTGTCTTCCACGCCGTGGTCGAGCGGGAGGCGACCGTCGTCCTGCAGGCGCAGCTTGCCGTCCTGGTGACTGCGGAGGCGGTTCTGGGTGTCGACGTCGCTGCCGTAGATCTGTGAGCCGTCCCACCAGGAGGTGTTCTCGTTGATGTAGCCGGGCGCCATGCCGGCCTCTTCGGGTCGGCGGGTCGGGTCGGCGGCGGTCTTGGGCACCATCATGGCCGACTCGTGATATTTCTTCCGCATCGGATCGTCTGGAGCGAGTGGCACTTCCATGACGCCGCTGCCATACTTCACGTCGCCATGGCTGACCCAGTCGTGCACCATGAACTGGATCCAGGCGGCGGCCAGCATATTGAGAAAGGGCACCTCTTTGAAGCCCTCGTCACGGGTCATCAGGACCCGGCTGACTTCCCGGGGGCTGGGGTTCATCAAGTTGGCTTCGTCGGGTTTGGTGACTTCCAGCGGCACGTTGCGACCGAAGCGGGTGCCGGCGGCGCCTTCCTTGGGATTCTCGGGGTTGTTCCAGCTACCGTCTGCGGTCCGATAGTACTTTGTCCATTGCGGCGCTTGGAGGCCGCGGGTCTCGAAGCCCGTCAATTGACCTTCGGCCTTGTATTGATCGTAGAGGTTGTGGTGATCGAGCTGGTCGCGCATGTGAGCCAGCATCAGCGCACCTTCGACCATGTTCTTTTTCGACCAGGTGGTCCAGACCTCGCCCTGGTCCTTGGCTCCGAACACTCGGCTCAGGATGCCCATGACGGCTCCAGCCAGGCCCCCGCCGACATGGTTGACGGCTTGCATGGCCATGTTGAGCAGCGTACGGGCCGGCGGTCTACTGGCCGAGCCATTGACGCCGGGACCGGGATGGGGCGCCGCCAGCAACTTGTCTTTCGAAAAGGGATTCTGCACCAGGTCTAGCGTAGCGCCGGAGGTCTGGTTGTTGCGGGTCTGGGCCAGCATGTCCGCCAGGTCCTGGTTCTTCGGATCCTGGGTGAGGGCCGCCTCAAAATGCCTGGCCGCGTGGTCGAAGTCGCCCTGCCGATAGTACGCGCCCCCCAGGAGCTGGTGGGTCTCTTCGCTCTGTGGGCCCTGTCGCTTCTCCAGGAGGTCGATGGCCTGCTGCACCCGCCCCTTCTCGAGCATGTCGGTGGCGCTCTGGCGGGCGGCGGCTTCAGAGGAGGCCACGGGCGCGGGGAAAGAAGCCGTCCGGGGGGACGATATCGTATTCATGTCACACTCGATCCTTTAGTTGGCACGAATCCTACGCTCGGAAGATGAACAATCCAGGCCAATGATATTGCCGAAATGTAACGTGCTGGTGCGATCTGGATAGCGCCTCCCACGACTAGAGGTTGAGCCAGGCGTCCGCCATGTACGAACGGCCTTGCCGCGGTTGTCCAGAACGGTTCCGTCGGCCGTCCCGGCGTTCTCACCCAACTCGATGGTCGAACCTACCAGCACAGGCCTACGGCACAGTCACAATACCCTGTACGGGACCGACGATCAGCGGCGAGCCCGGAAGCTCCGTCAGATTGCCCGTAGAGGCGTCCAGCGTAAACTCACCCACCGAGCCAGCGGCGTTCGCCGTATACACAAAGTGACCACTGCCGTCGACGGCCACCTCGAAGGCCGATCCGGCTCCAAAACTCGAAACGGGGGTCAGAAGTCCACTGGTCGGATTGATGGACAGGACGCCCACTTCTCCTCCAAAGTCGGGCCCGGCCACAAACAAGAAGCGACCCAAATTGTCGATAGCCATCTGATTGCCGCCCGCATGCAAGGTCGGAAACGGGGACCCGGCAAGTGGCGTCAACGCCCCGGTCGCAGGGTCTATCGAAAATGCGGAGAGTACCTCCTCGAACCCGCTGGCGTAGAGAAATCCGGCCGCCGGGTCAGCGACCACCCACGTCGGCTCCGGCCATCCGTCTGCAAAGGGCGAACCGCCCAGAGGAGTCAAGCTACCGTCAACGGCCTTGAGACAGCCATTGACAGCGTTCCCTATCTGATCGTTCGAATAAAGAAAGGCATTCGTGGCATCAAACGTTACAGAGAAGCTGCTGGGGTTAAAGAATGGCGATCCAGAGACAGGCTGCAGACTGCCATCGGTCTGATTGATCTGGAACACGAACATGCGCCCCAGGGCGGGAACATAGAGGAACTGCCCCGAGCGGTCGACCGTACAACTCAACACAGGACTCCCGGCGACTACCGGAGCGCCAGGGACGGGCGTCAAGGTTCCGTCCACGGGGTTGATGCGAAAGCCGGAGACAGTTCCGGGATTGTCATTTGTCACGTACAGAAAACGACCCTGCGGGTCAGCCGCCAGTCCGAATGCGGAAGGCGTACTGACGCCCGTCGTTGGGGTCAGGGCACCACTCGATGGGTCCACGATGAAGGCCGCAACAGAACCCGTGGAAACGGCCGCATACACAAATCTACCTTTGACCTGGAGGCTGGTGGTTCCAGTCACGAGCCCAAAACCAGCCGATACGTTGGCGGTGCCAGGAACTCCGGCAGTGGCCAGACCGCTGCTGGATATCAGCGCCACGGAGGGGGTATCGGAGCTCCAGGTAACCAGGGAGGTCAAGTCCTGACTGCTGCCGTCTGAGAAATGGCCAGTCGCCGTCAACTGTTGGGTCGTTCCAGTCAGGATGACCGCGTCGCTCGGCGTAATGGTAATCGTCTGCAGGACGCCAGTCGTGACATTCAGCGTGG
>DASYBA010000593.1:0-4803 GCA_036501005.1 Candidatus Xenobia bacterium
CGGAAGAGATTCGTTACCTGGCGCTCATGGCAGACCAGGTCAGCGTAGCGCTCACCAACTGCGATGCCATGCGGCAGTTGCACGCCTACTTCTTCCAGAGCATCGAGTTCATGGTCGATTGCACCCAGGGCCAGGATCCCAACAGTCACTCTCGCCAGGTGGCGGCCCTGTCGCTGAACATGGCCCAGCAACTGGGTCTCGGGCCGGAAGAAACGGACATGCTGAAGTTTGCGGCCCTGCTGCATGACGTCGGTGAGCTGCAGACTCGCAAGAACGACGGTCAGCATCCCGCGCTGGCCGCCCAGATGCTGAGGAAAGTGTCGCTCTTCGAACGCCTGGTGCCGATCATTGAGAACCACCACGAGCGCTTTGACGGCAAGGGGTACCCGAACGGCCGGTCCGGGGAGGACATTCCATTCCTGGCCCGGGTTCTGGCCATTGCCGAGGCGTTCTACGAAGATGGGCCGGGCAAGGGCCCGTCCGGGGCGAGCATGGACGAATTCCTAGGTCGTTTCGGGGGCGCGTTCGACCCCAACCTGCGAGGGACTTTCCAGGCCGCGGTGTCTTAGCTTCGAGGGCTCCGCCCCCCAGCCGTAGGGCTCCGCCCCCCAGCCGTTTCGCTTCGCTCCACTGGGGGCCCCCCCGGCTGGCAGCTTGGGTGGGCTCTGCGGCATCGGCTTCGCCACTACTAGCCAGCGCCCACCTCCAGGGCTCCGTCCCCCGACGCTTCGCTGGGGGGCCCCCGGCTGGCAACTGGGGGAGCTCTGGCGCGCCTAACTCCGCGGCAGGGGTTGGAGGGGGTGGGGGGAGACCGGGTTGTGGGCGTGTGGTCGCGGGCGGGGGGCGGAGCCCAGGGTGCACGGAATCGTGGCCCCTTCCAGTGCGAAGTCGATCATGACGGAAGCAAGGCGATCGACCACCCATTGGAAGTACTCGGGAGTGATCACTTCCGGCTTGCATTCCGGCACCGGATTCATGAAATCGATAGCATAAGGAATACCGTCTCGAATGGCCAGCTCGACGGTATTGAAATCATAACCCAGAGCATGATTGAGCTTGAGACAGTCTTCCACCACCCGCAATCCCAGTTCGTCGCTGAGATGCCGGTGGTCGATAATGTAGGATCGTTCGAACGGATCGTATTTGATGGGCAGCACATGCTGTCGTCCGACCACGAATGCCCGCACGTAGTGTTCGAAATCGATATACTCCTGCAAGACCATGACCTGCTCGGCCGATTCTTCGTAGGCCAGCAGCAGTTCGTCCATGGTGTTGACCTTGTAGACGTCGCGCCAGCCATAGCCGTTGTAGGGCTTCAAGATGGCGGGAAAGCCCACGAACTGGGTAATCTCTTCCCAGCGGAGCGGCAGATCCAGGTTGCGCAGGTCTTCGTCGGTGACCTCTTCGTCATAGCACTGGGACGGGAGACAGACCGTTCGCGGCACGGCCACGCCGATTTCAGCGGCCAGGGAGTAGTTGAAGAACTTGTCGTCGGCTGAGAACCAGAAAGGGTTGTTGATGACATAGGTGCCCGTCAGCGCGGCGTTCTTCAGGTAGGCCCGGTAGTACTCGATCCAGTGTGATATACGGTCGAGAATGACCCGATACCGGGAAGGTTGATGATGGATGGTCGGCCCTATTCGACAGAGCTCGGCGGTCAAGCCCGCGATGTTCCGACCGTTGATTTCTTCCAGCAGGGCGTCGGTGAAGTCTTCTTTTCCCGACAGGATGCCTAGCAACAAGGTATGTCTTCTGCCTCCGGGGACGGCTCCTGGCCACGGCCATCCTGTTCAATTGTACGTACGACGGCCGTTTTTGTCAAATGCGGCTTGGTTGAAAGGGCTCACGGCGACCCGTTATTGCTGCTGGTGACGTCAAATGGGCGGGCATCGGGGCCATGGCCATGCCAGGTGACATGGACCCATGCTCCGGCCGGGCTCTTTCGATAGGTCACCAGCAGGTCGCCGATCTCCGCATCCATCGGCAGATTCTGCTGCTGGGGCCCATCCGCCAGCACGGTGATGGGCGCCGGCAGCACTCGGTCGAATACGTGATCCTGGGCCTCATGCTCACGGCGGCCTTGGGCGTGGATGTTGATGGTGTAGCCCGTGACCGTCTGTGGTGCCGGGCCGGCGTTTTCGAAGGTGCATTGGAGGAGGACCTGGGACAGGCCCCCCACCAGGTTGTGGGTCAGACTGACCTGAAACGAGGCTTGGAGCGTCGCGGAGGGGTTGCGGGAAGCGCTGGCTGCCGGAGACGGACTGGGGCTCGGAGTTGGGCTTTCGCTCCGTGAAGGGGTAGGGCTCGATGCGGGGGCGACGTGGACCGGCGCGGGCTGAACCGCGCGCGGCTGCCACATGAAAAAGATGACCGGCACCGCCCCCATGACCATGAGCACGAGGGCGGTCAGGATGTTGCGGTGCCCCTTCTCATGCACGTGCGTGATGATTTGCAGGAGTACCCAGAAGGCTCCCACCAGCGTGGCCAGGATGGTGACGAATTTTTCAAGGTCCATGTGCGTATGCTAGCAATCTAGGATTACAGGGGGATTTCAATCTGGTGACGACATCCCTTTATAGGACCAGGTGTCCGGTTTCAATGAGTGCGCTGTTGGTTTTTTTTAACGATTTAACAAACTCTGTCAGGGTTGACTTTCTCGCAAAAAAGGTTTAGTTTTAAGAACACCGCCCCTCATCCATTCTGCGGCCGGTACCGGAGGGGCCATGTCTAGGCTGGGAGATTGCATGCCATTTGTGATGCTCTGGCTGACCCTGGGTCTGTGCCTGCTGATGCATTTTGGAATCGACGAGATCGTGACGTTCATTTCTTTGGACGTGCCCACCGGTGAACAGCCGGGGCCGACGCCAGGACCGGTCTATTACGGTCTCTGCCTCACCTTGATCGTCCTCGCCTGGCCGATGGTCCTGCTGGAGTACGTCCAGAAGCGAGGCTAGAGCCCCGTCTCAACCCGCACCTCGGGGCGAAGCGCCAGCGAGCTGCCGGGTTGTTTTTCTTCGTAGAGCCCGACGGACAGGGTCAGTTGATGCTGCTTGTGGAAGGCGGCCAGGCTGAGCTTTTTTTCCACCGCGGCGCCCACCTTGAACCCATTTTCCAGTTGATGGTCTCGCACGTCGTAGTAGAGGGCGTTCTTGAACTTGCCCACGACCGCGACGTCGGCCCCCATCCAACGGAACGGGTGCAAGACGTCGTGGCGCCAGGTGACATCCGCGGTCGCGGTCGGGCCGTAGCCCCGCACCGTCAGTTGCGACAGGTTGCCCGCCGAGGTGCTCAACAGTGCGCCGCTGGCGCGGCCGTACAACGTGTCGGAGAGACCGACCGAGCTGCTGGCCGTGATGCTGTTGGCCGGGGAGAACCGCCAAGTGAAGCTGTTGTAGGCCTGCATGGAGGCAACCACAGTGGTCAGGTAGTGCAGGCCGTTATCGGCCTGAAGACCGGGGTCCCTGGCCCCGGTCAGGGGCTGGTTGGTGTGCTCGATCGCTTCGGCGTGACCGTCGATGCCCGCCCGCAAGCCAAGGGTGACGGTGCCGTCATCGGACTTGACGGTGGCCTGGTGCCTGCCGCCGATCAGCTCGCTGTCGAGCCTGGCTCCATTCTCCATGCGGACGTAGGGGGTGCGGAGGCCCCCGCCGGTGCCGAAGTGGTCGATGACGTCGAGGTGGCTGCGGGCTACGTCGAAACGGTCCTCGGTGGTGGTGTTGCCGTCGGTGGCGGTGGTGTGCCAGTCGCCCAGGCTGCGTTCCTTCTCGATGATCTTCTTCACCGAGTCCACTTTCTGTTGGGCCGCCTTGACTCGGTTGACGGCTGCCTGGAGGGCGGCGGGGGGCCGGGGGAGGTCCCGGTTGAGCAGGGCGATGGGCGAGTCGTTGCCCTGGGCGGGGACGGGCGGAGGGGCGTTATCGTTGGCGGCCGCATGGGCCACCACTCCACTGAGGGAGAGGACCAGTCCGGCGAGACGGGTGGCGGGGTGAGACACAGTCATAAACTTCTCCTGGCTACGGCTCGTGGGTAGAGTCTAGCTCGTCGGTGTCAGGCGACTGCCCTGCCGCCGTCAAGAGAACGTCATGCTTGACGCTCCGCGCCGGGTCGTGCTATCATTCGGCTAACCTGTGCCCGTAGCTCAATGGATAGAGTGCCGGACTACGAATCCGAAGGTTGGAGGTTCGAATCCTCTCGGGCACGACGACAAAAGCCCCGCCACGGCGGGGTTTTTGCTTAGGGAGCCTTGAATCATTAGTATCCCACATTACCCCCCATTTGGCATCCGAACAGCCACCAAAACAGCCACCAGAATATAATTCAAGGTCTATCCTGGGGGCTTAACTACATCTATCACTACCTTCTCAGGTACCCATGACGAATTTAACGATATTACGAAGTTATAGAAGAGATGTAGTATTCATGCGGGTCCCTTAGACACCTCGAAACAGCCTATTACGAATTTAGTCTGTTCATGCGGGTTTTCGCTCCGGCAGGTTGGCAATGCCTTGTGTAGGGCCCACTTTGCGCTAGGACCCGAAGTTGTTCAGGCCTGAACGGTGACGGTTTCAGTGCCGCTTCGGCGGGGGCCGCCCGGTGACTGTTACTGGGTGCCAATCCGTTTCCTGCGGGCCGCTGATGCCACCCAGTCCGCAACATGATGGTTCGGCTCCTCGGGGTCAGGGTGTGTGTTTTTGGAGTCTATGGCAAGCAGCCGTGAGACCGGCCTACTCGAGCTTAGCCACCTTAAACGGCATCCGGACTGGCGGGAGATCCTGAACGACGAGTTCCACAGTATAAAGACCA
>DASYBA010000594.1:0-15290 GCA_036501005.1 Candidatus Xenobia bacterium
AGACAGAGCATGGGAGCGGCTTCTTCCTTGGTGTACATGCGTCACCTCCTGGTCGCACTGTACCGCTCGCCGCTCACCGACGGCTCACATGTGCAGGACGGCGAAAAGGGAGACGGACCCCAGGAAGAGCCACAACAGCACGCCCTGTACCAGGGGGCGCCATCCCACCGCCCGCAGCGCCGGCAACGACAGGAGAGAGCCGATCAAGAAGAGGGTGAGGGCCATGCCCCGCTTGCCGATGTCGTAGAGAACAGGCCCGGCGTGGGCGATGGTGGGAATGGACGTATACAGGATGGAAGCGGCCAGGAACGCCACGATGAACCAGGGAAACGCGACGGGCGTGGCCTGTTTGCGGCGGGCGATGCGGGCGACGATGAGGGCGACGGGAAAGATCCACAGGGCGCGGGCCAGTTTGACGGCAGTCCCGACCATGCGAGCCTCGTCGCCGTACGCTCCCGTTGCCCCCACGACCGACGACACGTCGTGGATGGCCACGCCCGCCCACACGCCGAACTGGGTTTGCGTGAGCCCGAGCAGGTGGCCCAGCCAGGGGAAGAGATAGAGGGCGACGCCATTGAGGATGAAGACGGCGCCCAGCGCCACCGTCATGTCGTTCTCGGCCGCCCCCATGGCGCCCCCCACCGCGGCGATGGCGGAGCCTCCACAGATGGCAGTACCGGTCGAGATGAGGGTCGAGACCTGGGTACGCACGTGCAGGAGGCGGGCCAGGACGACCCCGACCAGAAACGACCCCCCGATGGTGGCGATGGCGAACAGGAGCCCGTCTCGTCCCGCTTTCAGCACCACGTGCATGTCCATGCCGAAGCCCAGCAGAACGACCGAGGCCTGCAGAATGTGTTTGGACAGGCTCTTGCGAAGCGCCAAGCCAAACCAGCCCTCACCTAGCCAGGGGGCCCCCAGCGCAGCGAAGCGAAGCGGCTGGGGGATCGAGTTTGACGACAGAGGGGGGCCCCCAGCGAAGCGGTTGGGGGGGCGACAGCCCTCGAGGCTGGGGAGGAGCAAGGCGAGGATGAGACCGGAGCCCAGGGCGACCGCCGGGGAGACGTCGAGGAGGGGGCACAGAACCGCCCCGAGCAGATAGATCACATCAACAAGTCAAACCCGACACCTGCAACACGAGGTTCCGCTTCTTGGGTCGGTCCATTTCCAGCATGAAGAGGCGCTGCCACATGCCCAAGGTCAGCTCGCTGTTGACGATGGGCAGGACCTGGACTGAGCCCAGCACCATCTGTTTGAGATGGGCGTGGCCGTTATCCCCGTGATCCTCGATGAGGTTCTCGGTACGAATGCTGAGGTCGTCATGCCGATAGCTGGCCCGCGACGAGGCCATCTTCTCGAGGAACTCGGCGATGTCTTCGTGGAGCAGCGGCTCGTCCTCGTTGAGCACCAACGACGCCGTGGTGTGGGTGCAATAGGCGACGACCTGGCCCTGGGTCACGCCGGACCTCCGCACTGCGGCTTGCACGTGGGCCGTGATGTCGATCAATTGGGGCACCCGCTGGGCCTCGACCTCGAGCATCTCGGCCGATGCGCGCCACACCCCTTCACGAGGCACGGACAGCACGCGGCTGGTGATGGTACATGGCGCCTCGGCCAGTTTCACGTTGTCGGCAGCGGTGTTCAACGGGGGACCTCCTGGGTGTGGGGTGCGGATCGGAGCGCCCATCTTCGGACCATGGGAGGTTTCCCCTTTTTCAAGGCCAGCCGGGCGGCCCTTAGTGGCCATGGAACTTGAGGTAGACGGCGATGATGGCGCACAGGGCCGAGAGGACGAAGAGCACAGGCATGGCATAGAAGCACCCGGCATTAAGCTTGCGGGCAGGCGCTTCGGGTTCATCGGACATGGGTCGGGGCTTCGGGCCTCGCCCGCGCCCTCCTGGTTCGTTGACACCCACGTGGGCGGGATGCTAAGATGGCGGCACCAGCCGAAGTGGCGGAACTGGCAGACGCGCGGGTCTCAAAAACCCGTACCTTTACGGGTGTATCGGTTCGATTCCGATCTTCGGCAAGAGCTGGACCAGACAGTTGGTGGGCGCAACACGGAGCGCAACGCAACCAGAGGTTGCGTCGTTTCCGTTGCGGGGATAGCTGGAGGGACGCAGCTTTGCCCGCTAGAACTAGCGGGCGACACTCAATCGAGGTCTTTGCGGGTGCTGGAAACCGGGACAGTCCTTCAGAATCGGTACGCCATCGATGGCGTCGTGGGCAGCGGCGGCATGGGACGGGTGTATCTGGCGCGGCAGACCCTGCTCGGCGGCCGTCGCGTCGCCCTCAAGGAAGTCGCCTTCGACCACGGCGACGTCGAGACTCGAGAAGTGGCCCTGGCCGCGTTCCGGCAAGAGGCCCAGACGCTCTCCGCCCTCTCCCACCCCAACCTCGTCGACGTCAAGGACTTCTTTGAAGACGAAGGCCGGGTCTACCTGGTCATGGACTTCGTCGATGGCACGACCCTCGAGGAGATCGCCAACGGCCACCCCCTGCCGGTCGCGCAGGTCCTGGAGTACTCCCACGAACTGGCCTCCGTGCTGGCCTACCTGCACAACTCCGACCCGCCCATCATTTTTCGGGATCTCAAACCCGCCAATATCATGCAGGACACGACGGGCCACATCCGCGTGGTCGACTTCGGTCTGGCCAAGGTCTTGGACGGTTCGCCGGCACGCCCCTACATCACGGGAACGCCGGGCTATGCGCCCATCGAGCAGTTGCTTTCCCTGTCCCTCCCAGCCGACGAGCGGTCCGACATCTACGGCCTGGGGGCCACCTTGTACTTTCTCCTGACCGGGCAGACCCCGCCCCATGCGGGCAGCCGGCTCGACGAAGATGCGCTCAGGCCGCCCCACGAGACCGTCCCCGAGACCCCGCTCTGGCTGTCCACCGGCATCGTCCGGATGATGGCCCTGCGGCCCGAGGACCGCTTCCAGAACATTCTCCAGGTGCAGGCCATGCTGGCGGCCGGGCAAGCCCGCCCGGCCCACGACGTGCCCAAGGAGAGCGACCTGACGCCCCTCCGCCTCGAGGGCCACCTGCGAGACATCCTGGGTCGCCGCTACCCCGTACGCCTGTTGAACGTCGACAACGCCCGGGTGCGCTTCGCGTGCGCCCTGCCTCGCCTGGTCGTCCAGCCGCGGGAGCTGTTCTTTCACGTGCCGGGGACCGAGGAGGCCGTGCCGGTGTCATTTCGCCTGCTGGATCAGCGAGCCGGGCGCGACACCAGCATCTTCGACGTGGAGTTGCTCAGCCCGCCGCTCTCGGTCTATCGAATCCTGCGGGCGCGTCGCTCGTCGTGGCGGGTGATCTGCCCGACCCCGCTGCAGTGCCGATTCCTCAAGCGGAAGCAGACGGCACAGGTCATCGACCTGTCGGCGACCGGCTGCCGCCTGGTGTCGGCCGCCCCCACCCCCCTCGGAGAACCGCTCCCGCTGCGGCTCTCCTTGGGCGACCCGCGGCTGCCGGACATCGACGTATCGGTTCAGGTCTGCTGGTCGAAAGTACGCCCCGACCACCAGTACGAGAGCGGCGTCATCCTGATGCACTCGGGCCCCGAGTCGCGGGACGTCCTGGAGCTCTACCTCGAACAAGCCGAGGCACGGCGACCCGGCTGAGGCGCCGCAGGAGTCCGAACAGGCGGGCCAGCAGGACAAAGGGCAGCATGAGAAGCGCCACCCACGACGGGGCGCTGGCTGACTTTCGTTCTGCGGGCAGCAGATCGCATCGGATCACGCCGCCTCCGTGCCATCCGAGCGGGATGTTCACGGCCACGTTCTGTCGAATCAGGGGTCTGCTCTGCACGGCGCCCTCCTGATCGACGACCACGAAGGCCGTTCCCCGAGTGAGGACGCCGTATTGCAAGGCGAGCACCCGCAGATCATCTTGCAGCCCGCCGCCGTGAGGGCGGAAGGCGTCTTCGAGATCCTGGGCGCGGGAGCGGGCCCACAGGTGGGTGAGGCCCTCCGGTCCGCCCTCCTGCAAGTCGATAGCGGTATCGAATTTATCGCGACCCGTCAGTCGCACCCGCCCTGCGCGCCTCGCTCGAAAAAAGACGGTGACGGGGCGTCCGGGGAAGAGATCGGGAAGCCTCGCCGGCGTCACCGAGCCCATCTCGATACCGGCCCCGTCGTCGTGGAATGCGAGGTCGTGCACCAAGGGACGTCCGATATTCCGTGCGATACGGGCCATGGCGGCTTCCAGGTTTTCACCCGGGGTCACCATGGCCGCGGTGCCCCGGCCCACCCGGGCCAGACGGTTGAGAAAAGCCGCATTGACGGCGTGGTCGACGCCAATGGTAAAGATCCGACTACGGTCCAGCAGGTCCTGGACGATCTTGAGCGCCTGCTCCTCGGCCGTCACCTGGCCGTCGGTGATGAGCACGATGACGCCGTGCCCCGCCCGGGCAGGCCGTCGGCCCAACGCGCCCAGCGCCATGTCGAGGGCGGGGACGAGCTCGGTAGAGCCTCGTGCCACGACCTGCTGCAGACGCTCTCGTCCCAGTCGGAGGCCGCTCTCCGTGGCTGCGACCCAGGGATCGGTCGGGGTGCCCGTCAACCACTCGGCCCGGGTATCGAACGCCAATACCGCAAATCGATCGGCGGGGAGGAGCGTGTCGAGGAGGATCGACATGGATTTGATCGCGGAGACAAGCTTTTCGCCGTCCATCGAGCCGGAGCGGTCCAGCAGGAACACGATGTCGCGCGGATGGGGTGGAGCGGCGGTCTCGGTCGGAGGCCAGAGCGTCACCATGCACGTGTGCACGCCGTCCTCGCAGGGACCGGCCCAGCCGTGCACACCTTCTTTTGCCCGCCAGCGCAAGACAAAGTCTCCGTTCAGGGCGGCCTCGGTGTCGGCGTGGGTGAAGGTGTTGGCTTCAGTCGATATAGCGCGGCTGCAGTCCAGAATCTGCCCGCCGTCCAACAGGGTAATCCTGACCGATAGGGATCGCTTGAGGGGAAGGGGACTGATGGGAGCTGACTCGGGGTGAGGTTGGTCCGGGGAGGTATATCGAGGGGGCAGGAGCAACGGCAGTCGAAGCTCCACGGCGCCGTCAGCCCAGCACTGGAGACGCTCCGACCAGGACAGATGGACCTTGATCGACTCGCCGGGGGGAATGTTCCCCAGCAGAAGCTTGAAGACGTCGGCGCGGGTTTCCTCGACCATGGCTGCGGTGAGGCCCTGATCCAGCGCGGCCTGGTATTCCGCTCGGGCCTCGTCGTGGGCCTTGAGCGTGGCACGGAGCACGCGCGGCCCGACGGTCATGGAGAACTCCCGCACGGCGGCCCCGCCGGGGAGGGGGAACAGATACACGGCCTCCAACGGCGTGTCGTAGGGGTTGTGGTAGGTCTGGTCCATGGTCACGCAGGCGATACGGTCGGCAACCGTCGCCCAGATATCGATTGCGGTGAGCGGCAGAGCGAGCTGGCGAGACGCCGTTTGCACCAGGAGGAGGGCGAGTTCGTGCTGGACCTGGTCTGGATTCAACATAAGGCGACATCCTTTCCCGCATCCAGGGCGCGCCGGTAAAGACCGGCGCTCGGCCTGGATTTGAGTCCCCGTAATACATGACGATTTCTGGGACCCTGGATGTTCGCCTTCGGTCAACCGATCTAGGTCAACCGCAGTAAATTTTTGGCATGGGGGCGTAGGCCTGGTGCGCGGCTATCGGCCGGGCGTCCGCCTCAGTGCCAGGAGGGGGTGACGTGGACGGGCTGGATAGGGTTCGAACCCGTCGAGTTCTGCGACTGCCACTGCTGGAGGCGCTGAAGCTCACGCGCCGATCGCTCGTTCGCCAGGCGCAACTGCTCCAGGCGCAAAAGCTCCAACTGCAGGCAGCGCCGCCGTTCACAGTCACGGCGCTCGGCCTCCGCGATTTCGTGCATGCGCCGCGCCTCGCAGATGCGCCGATCGTCGCCATCGTGATCATGGCGTCCGTAGTCGGCCTGGGCGGGGATCATGACCGTCAGGGCCAACAGGCCCGCCAGCAGTAGTTTCTTCATATCCCTCTCCTTGGTTCTTTATACTCTCTTTGCGGCAGGTTACCCGGCCGGCGCCCTGCTGTCAAGAACCGGGATGTTAACATTGCGGTGCTACTGCGGGCGGCGGAAGCCGTACAGGCCCTGGCTGGAGCAGCTTCGGAGGGTCTGGCCGTCTTTCGAGAGCTTCATCCACACGCTGACGTTCCAGTTGGAGGCGTTTTTCTCGGTGAGCTTGCGATTGCGCTGCCGCACCCCGTGGAAGATGGTGCCGATGGCCGCAGCATTCTTGTCCGTCAGGCGGATCTGGCCGTCGGGGTCGACCTTGGGACGGTCGCCGTTATTGGGCCGCCAGGCCAGGATGTATTCGTGGGTCTTGGGGTCGACGGCCCACATGCCCACCAGACCGCTGTCGTCCATGCGGGCTTTGTTGGTGGTGATAGTGAGGGTGTACATGCCGGCCGTCAGGGTCAGCACCCGGCGGCACTCTATCGATTGCCCGCCCGGGGTCAGATCGCGGCCGTGGGCCACCCAGGTGCCCTGCAGGTCCCTGGGGACGGGCGAGACGAGGTACCGCCATTTCGTGTCTTGCGGCGAGGCGACTCCGCTGAGGAGCACGAGCAGCACCAGAACAGGCCCCTTCATGGAATGATCTGCCACAGAACGAGGTAAACCAGCTCGAGACAGAGAATGGCCAGCAGCACAGGACGAAGCGATGCGAGGCGGATTCGATACGAAAACACAATCCCCAGCCCAGCCCCCGCCAGCACGCCCAGGGTGGCGGCAAGAGCCGCCTGCCATCCCCCGAACATCCCGAAGCCCACCACCAACAGGGCGAACGGATATATCGACGCCAGCCACTGGCTCTTCATCAGATAGGGGATGGACATCCCCGTGGAGAGCACCATCTCCAGACGATGCGGCTCTTTGTCCCGGCCGACCAGTTGCGTCGCGGCGGCGGCTGCCCACAACCCGAACAGCACCATCAGACAAAGGACGGTCCACAAAGCATAGATGACCATAGCCAGGGTGAGGCCGGCCAACTCGTTGACTCCTAGCCAGATGCGCCCGACAACGGCGGTACCGCCGACCAGCACACCGCAACCAAGAACCCCCTCTCCGGCCATGCGCAGCCACCCTCGGGTCTGATGGCGGACCGCACTGACGTAGAAGGGGTTCTTCGAGAGCCTCATACCCTGGATTATAGCAGGTGCGGCCGTCCCGCGTCCTGCCCCGGTCGTACCACTACTGGTAGAGGCCTGGTACCCGTTCGGCTCCGATGAGCGCCTTGTAATCCACGTTGGCGACGCCGCAGCCCTCCTTCGGATCGTGGGCGCCCATCGCCTTGCCGTTGCCCAGGTAGATTTCGATATGCGAGGCGTGACCCGGCTTGGTGCCGTCGTCCGGGTAGTAGTAGAACAAGAGGTCACCCGGCTTCAGTTGATCCTTGCTGACCTTGTCCTTCGAAAACATGTTCATGTAGCCGTCCGCGGTCAGCCGAGGCACCTTTACGCCGGCCTGGTTGAGGGAGTAGTCCACCAGTCCCGAACAGTCGAACGCATTCGGACCCTGGGAGCCAAAGACGTAGGGCTTGCCGCTCTGCGCCTTGGCAACGTCAAGGAATTTCTGCATTTTGGACCCGGCCGGCCCGGTCGGCGCGGTCGAAGGCCCAGTCGGACCCTGCATCCCCGGCGTGGCCCCTACGGCCCCGCCTCCGCCACCTGTTCCGCCGCCGCTCCCACGGCGAGACCCGCCTCCCCCTGCCCCGGGGAACGCTCCTGGAAAGCCGCCGCCGGACCCGCCCGGAAAACCACCCCCGCCCCCTGAGAACGGGTTCGAACCGCCGGCCTGCCCCAGCATCGTCTCCATCAGCATGACGACGAGCATTTCCAGCTCCATCATCATCTGGTTCATCATGCCCTCTTCCCCCGCTTCGGGCGAGGCCGAGAAGCGGTCCGCGCCGAAGGGCGACGCGCCGGGCGACATACCGAAGGGGGAAGCAGCCCCCCCAAAGGGTGATGGGGTACCCATGCCAAAAGCAGACACATTTCCCACACCGGGTTGCATCATGCCGACCGAGGACGGCGCGCCGAATCCAAATGCCATGTTGCTCTCTCCTGCAACTACATTGTCTATTGCATTGATGATACCACGCGGCCCGTCGTGCCGCCATCCCCGAATTGTTTCCACCCAGTGACTTCGATTGCCGGATTGAGAACCGTCTGTAAACTTTTTATGCTGGCTTAACAGCTCAAGCCACCCTGAAGTGCGCTGCAGATTTTTTTTCAGAAATTGAGAAAAGTTCAGGAGGAGACCCCAGCAGACAGCGAATGCGGCCAACATGATGAAAATGATGACGTGGTTGAAGTCCCTGGCCCGGTCGGAGTCCAAGCCGAATGCCGGGCCGCCGCTGCAGGCTGGCGTTCCCTCCGCCGAACTGCTGACCTTCACCGACCAGAAAGTCGGCTACATGCTGCATTATTCAGCCAGCATCGAGCTTGACGCCTCTGAGTCGCTGCGCCGCCACGGCGACATGGAAGCCTCCAGCGCCGGCCTGCAGTGGGTCATGCACCGCTGGATCGACAAGAAGACCGAAGAGCTGGCATGGCGCATGCACCTCATCGTGCAGACCGTGCCGGAGGACATGCGAGGGCTCCCGGCGCTATCGCACCTGGTGACCGCCCGGCAGATGGCCCCGTCCTCCGTGAGCGTGGTCGAGGAACCGCAGTTCTGCGCGGAGCTGCCCGGCATGTCGTCTTTCAGCTACGTGTCCCGTGACAGTGGCCTGCAGACCCAGCACTACGCCGTCCTCGACTTGAACGAAGAGCGGCTCTTCCGCTTCACGGCGCTGACGCACAGCCAGGTCCACCCGATCGCCCGCGGCAAGTGGGAGCGCATCCTGGCCTCCTTCCAGTTCTTCGAAAACACCTAGACCTCGTAGCACCTGACCCCGTGCATCCTGACGTCCAACAGGTGGACGTCACGGGCGGATGGCTGATATCAACCCCATGAAACAGACAAGCCCGGTCTATCGACCGGGCTTTCATGCTGGCTATTGAATCTTTACCAAGGGCAACCCGGATACGGATAGGGCGTGGGGTACGGCGGGCAACCCGGATAGGGATACGGATAGGGCACGGGCATCGGAATGGGCATCGGCCGAGGCCAGCCCCCGTGCCAGCCGCCATGCCAGCCGGGACGGCCCCAACTGGCCGACAGCTCGACCGTGTCCTGCTGTTCGTTGGAAGAAGCCAGCGCCGGGCGGGCCGGAGCGGCAGTCGCATTCTGTTTCGCGCCAATATTGTTGATCATAAGTGCCTCCGATATACGATTTGTTTATCTACGTTCCGTAGTATAAATCGCCGGCCGCCCGGTCGGTATTGCCGGATTGTTAACGGTTGTTGCCAATCCCATTTTTTCAATCTTGTTCATCGTCTGGCAACAATTGATGACGCTTTTTTCACATCATCCTGCTAAGCTAGGAGCAACCCGAGATAGATAAGCGGAGAACGATCGGATGCAGGCGTCAGCAGCCCCCGCGCGAGGCATGTTCCACGCGCAAGTGCCCCTCCACAAGAAAGAAACCATCCACGGCCTGGACGAACTGGTCGCCGATGGCACCATCCGAGCGTGGTCGCGCAAGAACGACCGTATCGACATCTACGCCGCTTCCCAGGAAGGCGTTGCCAAGGCCCAGAGCCTGCCCCACGACAAGCCCGGACTGACCCAGGGCCTGTGGGGCGCCGCCAAGGCGTTCTTCGTCCCGCCCAACCTCAAGGAGAACTGCGCCAAGGAGTACTGGCCCACCCGCATCTACTCCATGGCGGCCAACGTCTTCGCTGGCGCCATCGGCTACCAGTCGACCGCCGTCCTGCTGGACGCCACCCGCATCGCTTTCAGCACCTCGGAGAAAGTCGCCAGCGCCACCTTCCTCTTCGGCATTCTCGGGCGGGCGGCCGCGATGGGCGCCTCCTTTCTTGGCAAGCGGGGCGACATCGACCCGAAGAAAAGCAACCTTATCGCCAGCCTCATCGCCTCCGGCAGTGCCATCGCCACGGTCGGCGTCCTCGCTCTCCTGCCCCACGCCTACATTCCCTTGCTGGCCGCGACCACCGTCGTCGGGGCCCTGGGCGGTGCCCTCGGCAGCTCGTCCGGGGCCAACATCTACAACCACATGGTGAAGGGCAACGCCAAAGGCGAGGTCAGCGCCAAGGACGGCAACCAGGACCTGATCGTGAGCCTGCTGGGGGCGCCCCTCGCCATGGGCATCAGCCACGCGGCCAGACTGGCGGGCTTCAACCCCTACGTGGCCGTCACCATGTCGTGCGGGCCGGCCCTCATGCTGTGCACCGTCAAGGGCCTGCAGGCCCTCCGCATGCACCGGCTCTCAGCCGGCGCCATGGACGGCATTGCAGACCAGGTCATGGACACCGGCCACCCCGCTGAGGCCCCCCACAAAGGGACGCTCAAGCTCATCGCCTCTGTCTTTCATGACCCCCTTCCCAAGGCCGACGGCAAGGTTCGGGTGGTCGACCAGCTCGAAGACGTCGCGCCGCCCGAGCAGCAAGCGGCCCTCTGTAGCGTCCTGGGGCCGGACTACCTGGTCAACGTCGTCGACGGGCAAGTCCGCCTGGGCGTTCGCCAGGGCGCGGACCTGGGCAGCGTCCTGCAGGGCTGGCTGCACGCCCGGGTCATCGACCGGGCGCTGCAAAGTCCCCTCTGGCCCGAGCTCCAGCACCGCTTTGGCGACGCCGCCCCCCTGGCCCTCATCGACATCACCGGACGCGCCATGCCCGACCCCGCCAACCTCACATCCGATATCGACGACCACGGCTGGAACGCGAACGCCGCCGGCCTCAACGTGCCTCGCTTGAACGCCACCTGGCTCAGCACCGACCCCGCCGACCGCCCCATGCTGCCGCTCTCCGAGCTGATGTCGCTCATGCAACACCCAGAGGCCGACAAGCTGGATTATCTGTTCGGCAACTCTGGGACGGGTTCGCCCAGCATCTCCGCCCGGGCGAAGACGTAGGGAATCGACCCGACCCGCAACAGCGCATCGTGGAAGGCCCGTTCGCTATAAGCGGGCCCCATCTTCTTCCGATAGTCGGCTTTGAGTTGCAGGATCTGCATCTTGCCCGCATAGTAGGCGATCAGTTGGGCCGGCCAGTTGATGGCCCGCTGCACGTCCGGGCCCACCTGCCCCTGGCTGCCGGCCTTGTAGTCGGCCCCCTGCTGCAACGTCCACCGGCCACATTCGATATTGACGTCGTACACCACCCGCAGGATGCGAAAGCGGAACGAATCGAGCGTGTCGTAGTGCGCCTGGGGCGACGGGCCCAGCCCCCCGGCCTGCCAGAACATGTCCTCGGCGTAAAGCGCCCAGCCCTCATTCTCGACCGCATCGGGCAACAGATTTCGAATCGGATCGGGGTTCAGGCGCGCGACGGAGAGCTGGAGATGGTGGCCTGGCAAGCCTTCATGGGCGGCATAAGGGCCCATGCCGTTGGTGCGGAACTCGACGGCATCGCGGACCGCTTCCAGCCGCCGGGCCAGAGACCAGTCGGCGTGGAAGTGTTCGACGTTCCACCACCCCACGTTGGAGTCCCCATAGGGCGGGGGCGGATCCATGCTGCCGCCGTCGCCGGTCAGCGGCACCATGGCGTCGGGCGTCTCCCGCGCGTGGATGGGCCCCACCTTGTCCGACACGGTCACGATTTTGCTGTTCAATAGGAACGCCCGATCGGCCAGCACGATGGCATCGTACAAAGCGAGCAACTTGTCGCGGGTCAGCCCCCGGGCGAGGGCGACCTCCGCCGCCGTGGGCTTCACGACCGGCACGTGGATGGCCGCCATGTCGGCATCCACCTGGTTTTTCGACACCTTCGCCATGGCCAGCAGTTGATCGGGCGTCCACGGCAACAGCTCGTAGTGCTCATACCGCCACCGGTAGTTGTCCTCGCCGATCACCTGGAACTCCGGCAGTCCCTGCAGGGCCAGCAGCTCCGTTCGATACGATCGCAGCGCCTTGGCCGCCTCGTCTGACGTCGAATAGCGACTGGCGACGTCGACCTCCATGCCCGCCTGGGGTGGCGGATGCTGGCACATGCCCAGCAGGCCGTCGATCACCCCCACCGCCGTCGTCACGTCTCTTTGCGTAGGCGTGCGACACACCTGGCGCATCTCTTCGACCATGGCGGGCACCTTGGCCATCACGTGCCCGCGCAGGCGCTCGTCTTCCGGTCGATACGTCGTAATGGCAATCAGGTTGTTGGCCAGGGGTTCCAGCCAACTGGCCGGGCGGTGCAGGTACAGCTTTTCCGTCTGCAGCTCCCGCAGGGCCACCTCGGCATTCGCATAGACCCAGCGAAAGTCGACCTGCTGCGCGACCGGCCAGCTCCGCCAGGGCAGCGCTCGCAGACCGTCGATATCATGCGCCACCCGCTGGCTCAACAACGCCACCGTCCCGGGGCTATAGGATGGCACCCGATCGGCGTCCTCGAACAGCCCTCCCCCGGACGCCTGGCTGGGATCGATCGAAAAGGTCACGTCGATGACGTCCCGGGCCAGGACCCCGAACTCGGGCGGCCCCGGCACCGGGAGGTCGACCAGTCGAGGCGTCGCCAGTAACGGTGCCGAACACAAGAGAACTGCCCAAATCGATAAACGCAAGCTACCCCTCCAACTGTCTCATGACCGCCACATCATCGGCCGACCCGCGCGCCCCCCGCTTCATGACCTCGGTCAACGCCGCATCCGGGCGCTCCAGGCTGCGCCCCGCCGAACCGGCCCGGGAGGTCATGGCCACCCCCAGGTAGCAGCGTGGCGCTCCGTCCGGCGCGGCTGTCTCGAACTGGACGGGCCCGCGGCCTTGCCCCAACGAGTCGAAGGCCTCGGCGGAGGGAAAGAAACGGGTGAACTCTGGCGGCGGGTCGCCCCACGTGGTTCCTCGGGAGCGGCGGAAGGGCCGGGCGTCACTTGAGTGCTAACCCGTTTACCGTCGCTTTCGAGCGTCGACCCGCAGGCTGCACAAGAGGTGCGAAAGCTCGCGGCGCGTGGCGGCCGGAAGGTCGGTAAACTTGATGCCGTGCAAGGTCCGCCCGTCACTGGAGCGGCTGAGACGCACCACCTGCCCGGGGATGGTCAGGGTTCGCCCGCGCGTGGGGTCCACCCGAATCTGTACCATGGTTCCGACCGTCGCAGTGGCCGGGCCGTAAAACGCCGCTCCCCCCAGAGACAGATCCGCCAACTGCCCTTTGATGAACGAGCTGGCGTACGACGCCCCGAAGTGGATGGACATGGAGGCATCCAGGCGCGTATCGATCCGGACCGTCTGTCGGACCTCGGCGCCATCGGTGCTCGCCGCCAGCATGCGGAGCAGCACCGGCACCCAGAAAATCTGCCCCGACTTGCACACCACGCCAATTTCATGGGTCGTCCCGCTGGGCCGACACCAGATGACGGTCGCCGTCACCGGCTGGTCTTTCTCCCGGTCGTCGTGGGCATAGTGCAGCTTGACGGTGGCATTGGCCTTGAGGGCCATCTTGGACCGCAGCCGCAGGCCCTCCGTCGCCATGTCGACCACGGTGGCGGGCTCCGTCTTCTTGCCATGCGTGATGAGGATGGGCACGAAACAGGAGAAGCGACGATGGCGCCGTCGCTGCGTCATCCTGGTATCGTCCGGCTGGTTGAAGAACTCTCTGAGCGACCCTAGCATTCCGCTGACCTCCGACGCTCTCATCCATTCGACACTCGCGGGAAGGTTCCTAGAGGGGCGGCGTGGTAGCCTCCCGGCATGCCCGAAACCCGCTTCGCCGAAGCCGCCCAGGCCATACAACAGGCCGATGCCCTGTTGATCACCGCCGGCGCTGGCATGGGGGTCGATTCAGGGCTGCCCGACTTTCGGGGCAAGGACGGCTTCTGGGAGGCCTATCCTCCTTACCGTCACCTGGGCCTGCAGTTCCACGAACTGGCCAATCCGAACTGGTTCCATCGAGACCCCGCGCTGGCCTGGGGGTTTTACGGTCACCGTCTCAGCTTGTATCGAAGCGCGCGCCCCCATCCCGGTTTCGATATCTTGAAACGGTGGGCAGACACCCGGCCACGCGGCGGCTTCGTCTACACGTCCAACGTCGACGGGCAGTTTCAGAAGGCTGGATTTGACGCCGACAGCGTCGCCGAGTGCCACGGCTCCATCCACTGGTTGCAGTGCCTGGAATCGTGCGGCCAGCAGCCCTTCCCGTCCACTCCGTATGCCGTGCGGGTGGAAGAGACCACCATGCGGGCCGTGGGGCCGTTCCCCACTTGTCCGTCCTGCGGCTGCCTGGCGCGCCCCAACGTCCTCATGTTCGCCGACTGGGCCTGGGATGGCAGCCAGAGCCGAGCCCAGGAGATCCGTCTCGCCACCTGGCTCGATACGGTTCGAGGCGGCCGCCTGGTGGCGGTCGAGTGCGGGGCGGGAACGGCCATTCCGACGGTTCGACACATGGGCGAGGCGCTCTGCTCGGAAACGGGCGGCATGCTCATCCGCATCAACGTGCGGGAGCCCCAGACGCCGGTTCGGCTGCAGGCCATGGCGCTGGCCTGCGGGGCGCGGGAGGCCCTGGAACGCCTGGAAGCGCTGGTCGGATGAAAGACCAGGTGTGGGTCGTCAGGGCGGTCGCGAGGGCGCTCCTTCACGGCCTCTGGCGCGGCCGCCGAACGAAGCCCCCGGCCCGCCCCCGGCGCTCGCTCGACGACATCTCGCGGCTGCCGTCGTGGGGGTGGACCGTGCCGCCGCGCCCCCAGCAACTCTCCCGCCTTCGCACCGAGACGTTCGACCTGCTGGTGATTGGCGGCGGGGCGACCGGGGCCGGCACCGCCCTGGAAGCTGCTGCCCGCGGCCTGAAGGTCGCCCTGGTGGAACGGGGCGACTTCTCCTCCGGCACCTCGAGCAAGAGCACGAAGCTCATCCACGGCGGCGTCCGATACCTGGAAAAGGCCATCATGAAGCTGGACCGTGTCGAATACGAGCTGGTCTTCGAAGGGCTGGACGAGCGTCGCCGCTTCATGGCCATGGCACCGCACCTGACCAGCGAACTTAGGCTCCTCACCCCCTGCTACCGGTGGTGGGAGCTGCCGTATTATGCCGCCGGGCTCTTCCTGTACGACTGGATCGCGGGGCAGGACACCATGCAGGCGACCCGGGTTCTGGGCCGCGACGCCGCGCTGGAACAGGTGCCCGTGCTGCAAGGCGAAAACCTCAAGGGGGGCGTCAGCTATTCCGACGGACAGTTCGACGATGCCCGCATGAACGTCGGCCTG
>DASYBA010000595.1:0-10745 GCA_036501005.1 Candidatus Xenobia bacterium
TGGACGGCAGCCCATTCGACGCGCCTGACTACAAGAACAAGACGCCGTAAGCCCGCCCGGCATCAGTCGGGTCGATTTGGGCGCAACCTCTGGCAATGGTTGCAGGCCAGTGATGCGACCATTCCCAGAGGTTTCGTCCGGGTCAGAGGGAGATGCGACGCGGGGGTTTGTCGCTAGACGGGTCGTCTGGCGGGTTCGCGTCAGGCACTGCCGGCCGGCGTGGGCCTGGAAGGTGATCGGGCTTGAGCGTAGGCCTGCCGTTCGAAGGGGGCTTCCACCACGTCTTGTCGGGGGGAGAGCTGACCTGTCGGGCAGCCCAGAAGGGCATGACCTTCTGAGACGGCGTCAGCCCGTCCGCCTCAGGCGGGGTGCAAGGTGGCAAGGCCACCACCATCCGTCCGATATTCTCGGGCACGAAGTCGTTCGGCACCTCGCGGGGCTCGATGGCTTGGTGGGGTGGCAGGGGAACCACCCGTCCCGGGGGTGCTGGATCCGGCTCTTTCATGGCTGCCGTCATGGTTCTCCGAGGGATCACCGGATCCCGCGAGGGCCTGTTCAGGGCTTGGGCACCTTCAGCACGACCCGCAACTGAGGCTTGACTTTGAGCGTGCCCATCATGGCCGAAAAGGGCTTGATGCCAAAGTCGGGCTGGTTCAACTTGACGTCCGCGACGTAGTGCCCATCTTCCAGCCGCACGGTAGTCTTGATGGGTTTGGTGGTGCCGTGCATGGTCAGGTCGCCTTCGACCTCGTAGCGTTCGCCCTCACCCGTCACCTTTTTCGACTGGAATCGAATGTCGCCGTGCTTGCGAGAGTGCAGCACGTCGTTGATGATGTTGTTGCGAATTTCCTCTCTGTCCTTGTTGGACAGCACCGAGGAGGCCAACTGGCCATCACGCATGGCGCCGTCGACGACCAGCGACGAGGCATTGAAGCGGGCAGTGATGGTGGATTGATCGGGATCGATCTGCATGTCCCAATCGGTCACCCGAATCTGCAAATCGTGAGCGATGGCCGAGAGCAGGCCGTCTTTGTAGGTATAGACCAGGCACTCTGCGGTGGCGGCGTTGCTAGACCACAAAAGGGGAATCCTCCTTGCTTCAAAACAGGCACGGCCCGTTTCCACGCCGCCGCCCGGTCCCCTTCAGTGCGGTGGTTCCTGGTAAGGGAAGTCCTGCGAGGCCACGGGAAAGTACTCGTCCCACGGCTTCTCATGGGCAGCGAACAGCGGGTCAACGACTCTCTCACACCAGGATATCGGACGTAGAATTGGACCCCGATATTGCCCGTCCAACTCTCGCTCAGGTCCTTCGTCAATGCCTGAGCGTTCCAGAGACCCCAGCGCCGTCCCTGGCAATTCGTTGTTTCGCTCTATGGGCGCACATGGGGGGCAAAGTGCGCTTCCCGGAGCGAACTGTTCGCGGTGCGAGCGAACGTTGCCCGTCAGGCTGGAGGCGGTCTGGAGAATACCCCGGAAGCTTTCCAGGAAATGATGGAGCCGCCGGCCGCTTAGCAGCCATCATCGATCAATCGGCGCTCTCGTCGAGGTTCTGTCGCCCAGCAACAAGCCACGGCAGATCCAACGGAAGATCGCCCAGTATCTGGCCGCCGGAGCTCGCCTGGTGTGGGTCGTCGATCCCAAGAAGCGGCGCGTGCTGGTCCACCACCCCGCTGGACGAGTCGACATCGTCACGGAGAACCAGGACCTGGACGGTCTCGAGGTCGTCCCCCGCTTCCTCTGCACCGTCCGCGATATTCTCTAGCGAGAGCCGGCCGTCTGCCGACCCGGCACGCCGATTTCCGTCATCGCCACCGGATCGAGAATCCGCTTGAGCTCGGCTTCGGTGAGGAGCCCCCGCTCCAGCACGATCTCCGTCAACGTCTTGCCGGTCTTGAGCGACTCCTTGGCCACTTCGGCCGCCGCCATGTATCCGATATACGTGTTTAGCGCCGTGGCGATGCCCATGGTCGACTCGGCATACCGCTGGCACCGCTCCGGGATCGCCTTGATGCCGCCGATGCAGAACGTGGTCAAAGCACTCATCAGGTTCTTCAGGATCTCCAGCGACATCATCAGGTTGTAGGCGATGGTCGGCATCATGACGTTCAGCTCAAGCTGCCCGGCCTGCGCGCACATCGATAGCGCCGTATCGTTGCCGACGACCTGGAAGCACACCATGTTGGTGCACTCCGCCATCACGGGGTTCACCTTGCCCGGCATGATGGACGACCCGGGCTGGACCGCCGGGAGCTCTATCTCATAGAACCCCGTGTTCGGACCCGATGCCAGCAGACGAAGATCGCTGGCGATACGCCCCAGTTCCAGCGCCAACGCCCTGAGCGTCGACGAGACCATCACCGCCGGCCGGTGGGACTGCATCGCCTCGCGCATATCGGGTGCTGGCCGTAACGGAAGACCCGTGAACGCCGACAGGTGGTCCACCAGCTTTTCTCGATAGCCCGGCAGCGTGTTGAGACCCGTCCCCACCGCACTGCCCCCGATGGGCATGTCTTCTAGTGAGCGAGCCGCCTCCCGCACGTGCCCAAGACAGTAGTCGAGGGTCCGGGCGTAGGCCGTGAACTCCTGCCCCAATCGAATGGGCACGGCATCCTGCAGGTGCGTCCGGCCCGATTTCAAGATGCCGTCGAACTCGCGCCCCTTGGCTGCAAAGGCGTCCCGCAGGCCCTCCAGCGCCGGGTAGAACTCTCGCAAGAGGAGCAGCCCCCCCAACCGAATCGCGGTCGGTATCGTATCGTTGGTCGACTGCCCCATGTTGACGTGATCGTTGGGACTGCACTGTTTATAGTCCCCGCGCTGGAAGCCCAGATGCTCCAGAGCCCGGTTGGCCAGCACCTCGTTGACGTTCATGTTTTGCGACGTGCCCGCCCCGGCCTGGAACGCGTCCACCACGAAGTGCTTATCGAACTTGCCCTCGAGCGCCTCGTCGGCCGCCTTCACGATGGCTGACGAGAGCTTCTCCTCCAGCAGCCCTACCTCCCGATTGGCCAAGGCCGCGGCCTTCTTGATGAGCACCTGAGCCTTCCAGAACAGCGGGTGGAGCCGCTGCCCGCTGATGGGAAAGTTTTCCAGCGCCCGCTGCGTCTGGATGCCGTAATAGGCCTCGTCCGCTACCTGCTTTTCTCCCAGGGAATCCTTCTCCGTGCGGGTCGCCATCGCCATGACCTCCTCAAATAGTGCGGTTTCCTTCCTCGCATCACCCCACCCCACCTTTTAACCTCGCCATAACCTGACGTTAAGCTCGGGTTGGTATCGGCCCCCCGCCCATCCCCTAGGATCAGGGGGCACAACACCGTAGGGAGCGTTTATGAAACTGGGTCTGAAAACCACCGACAGCTTCTTCGACCTGCTCAACCGCCACGTCGACGTCGTACGCCGCTCGGCCGAGGAGCTGCACCAGTTGTTCCTGACTTTCGATCGCCTGCCGGCCCGACTGGAAACCCTGCAGTCGCTGTCCGCGGAGGGCCGCGACTGCATGCAGGAGATGACGGCCAACCTGGGCAAGGCGTTTGTCACGCCCATCGATCGTGAGGATCTTCACCTCCTGGCCTCCAGCCTGCAGCGGGTCCTGGGCTACGTGCGCGGCACGGCCGGCAAGCTGCCCGTGTATCGGGTCGACAAACCGTCTCCCATGGCCACCCAGCAGGCCCAGGTGCTGGTCAGGATCACCGGCGTCCTGGTCAAGGGCTTCGACGGGTTCAGCCGCTTTGAAGAAGTGACCGAACTCTGGCAGGAGGTCAAGGATCTCGAGCGGGAAGGCGACCGACTGCTGGCCATCGCGATCGCCGAACTCTTCAACGGCAGTACCCCCGTCATCGAGGTCATCAAGTGGAAAGAGATCCACGAAGACATTGAGACGGCCATCGACCGCGCCGAAGACGTCTTCGACGCCCTGGAGACGGCACTGGTCAAGCACGCCTAACCATGGTAGACTGGACCTCGCCAAAATAGTACCGAAGAGGTCTGGATTCAAATGCCCAGTTGGAATGAAATGCTCAGGCAGGTCAAGGAGCGCATCACCGAGACGACGGTCGCAGAGGTGGCCGCTGACCTGAAGAATGGCGCGCCACCCCGAGTCATCGACATCCGGGAGCAGGACGAGTGGGAGCAGGGGCACCTGGAGAACGCCACGTTCATTCCCCGCGGCTTTCTCGAAATGAAGATCGAGAGGACGGTGCCCGACAAGTCGGCGCCCGTCGTGCTGTACTGCGCCGGCGGCGTGCGCTCGGCCATGGCCGCGGCGGCCTTGCAAGACCTGGGTTACGAGAAGGTCCTGTCCATGAAGGGCGGCTTCTCGGCCTGGAAGGAAGCGGGGCTGCCCTTCAAGGTCGAAACCAACGGCAAGGCCAGCCCGCTGTCTCGATACTCCCGCCATCTGCTCATTCCCGAGGTGGGCGAGGCCGGCCAGCGCAAGCTGCTGGCCAGCAAGGTCCTGCTTATCGGGGCCGGCGGCCTGGGCTCGCCTTCCGCCCTGTACCTCGCGGCGGCCGGCGTCGGCACCCTCGGCCTGGTCGACTCCGACCTGGTCGATGAGACCAACCTGCAGCGGCAAATCCTCCACAAGACCCGCAACGTGGGCATGCCAAAGGTCGACTCGGCCCGCGAGACGCTCTACGACCTGAACCCCGGTATCAAAGTGCACGCGCACAACATGCGCATGACCCAGGACAACGCCGAGGCGCTCATCACCCAGTACGACCTGGTCGTCGACGGCTGCGACAACTTCAACACCCGCTACCTGGTCAACGACATCTGCGTGAAGCACGACATGCCCAACATCTATGCCAGCATCTTCCGGTTCGACGGACAGGCCACGGTGTTCATGCCGCACGACGGGCCGTGCTACCGTTGCCTGTATCCCGAACCCACCCCGGCGGAGATGGCGCCCAACTGCCAGGAAGCTGGCGTGCTGGGCGTGCTGCCCGGCATACTGGGCCTCATCCAGGCGACAGAAGCCATCAAGATCCTGCTCAAAATCGGGCAGCCCTTGAAGGGTCGCCTCCTCACCTACGACGCCCTGGAGCAGCGCTTCAAGGAGTTCAAGGTGCCCCGCGATCCCCAGTGCGAGGCCTGCGGCCCCAACGCCAACATTGATGAGCTGCTGAAGCGGCCGGAGATTCCGGTCCACTGCGCGGCTCCCGCTCGTGCATAGAATACTCCTCAACTGGCCCATCACGGTCACCTCTTTCGGCTTCATGGTGGGCATCGGCATCCTGGTCGGCGCCTGGTTCAACCTGCGCCGCCGGGACCTCGCCGGCCTGGACAGTTCGGCCGTGCAGGACGCCCTCGTGTGGGCCATCCTGGGCGGCCTGCTGGGGGCAAGACTCCTCTTCGTGGCCCTCAACGTGCCGTATTTTACGGCCAACCCCGGGGAGCTTCTCAACACCCGCGGCGGCGGCATTTCCTGGTACGGGGCGCTGGCCGGAGGGGTCGGCGGTCTATGGCTGTTCGCCCGACGTCGGGGTCTCTCGCTGGCTCTCATCCTCGACGTCTTCGCACCGGGCATTCTGGCCGCCCACGCGATTGGCCGTATCGGGTGTCTCCTCAACGGCTGTTGCTGGGGACGTCCATCGGAGCTGCCGTGGGCCGTGCGCCTGGTCGACGCCGAGCCCCCCGTCAACGAGTGCCTGCGCCATCCCGTGCAGATATACGAAAGCCTGATGGACTGCGTGGCCCTGGCTCTCTTCTTCTACTTGGAACGGCGCTACAAGCTGACCCATGGTCGTGCCTTCCTCGTCTTCCTCGTCCTCTACGGTACGGTGCGCTTCCTGGCTGAGTTCTGGCGCGAAGGAGACCTGTGGGTCGGGCCCATCACCCTCGCCCAGTTCAGCAGCCTCTTCATCATCGGCGGGGCGCTGTGGTTGCAAAAGCGTCTGGCGAAAGGCTGATCATGCGTTCGATACGGATCGGTCTGGTGCAGATGAACTCTCGGGTCGGAGACCTGGAGGGCAACACCCGGCGCATCATCGGCTGGATGCACGAGGCCCGCGAGGCGGGCGTCGACCTGGTGGTCTTTCCCGAACTGGCCATTACCGGCTACCCTCCCGAGGATCTGCTGATGCGCCCGAGCTTCATCCGAGGCAACCGGCTGGCCCTCGAGCGCATTGTATCGGAAAGCCGGGGGCTGACCGCGGTGCTGGGCTTTGTCGACGCCGACGCATCCGATATCTACAACGCGGCAGCCGTGGTCCACGACGGCGGCCTGGCGGGGGTGCACCACAAGGTGTTCCTGCCCAACTATGGGGTTTTCGACGAGGATCGATATTTCAGTCGGGGCACGAGACTCCAGACCTTCACCCTCGACGGCGGCCTCATCATGGGCGCCGGCGTGTGCGAAGACATCTGGTATCCCGATGGACCTGCTCACGCCCAGTGCCTGGTCGGCAACGCCCACCTGATCGTCAACATCAACGCGTCGCCCTTTCATGCCGGCAAGTGGACGTTCCGGGAGAAGATGCTGGCCACCCGCGCCACCGACAATACCTGCTTCGTCGTGTGGGTCAACATGGTCGGAGGCCAGGACGAACTGGTCTTTGACGGCCACTCGCTGGTGTTCGACCCGAAGGGCGAATTGCGCTTTCGTGGCCAGCCCTTCCACGAGCAGTTTGCCGTCGTCGAGCTGGAAGTGCTGGAGACCACCTTCCACTCGCGCCTGCAGGATCCGCGCCGGCGCAAGAAGTCTATCGAAAGCTCGACCTGCTCGGCGATATCCATCCAGCGGCCCGCGATCGACACGGTCGTGCTGCCCCCGCTGCACCGGCACGACATGCCCCTGGTACCGACGGCTTCCTCCCCCGCCCCCGGCCGCTGGGATGAGATCTACCAGGCCCTCGTCGTCGGGGTCCGCGACTACGTCGACAAGAACGGTTTCAAGAGCGTCGTCGTCGGCTTGTCGGGGGGCATCGATTCTGCCCTGACCGCCACCGTCGCGGTCGACGCCCTGGGGCCGGCCCGCGTCTGTGGCGTGGCCCTGCCCTCTCAATACAATCTATCGGACAGCCTGGAGGACGCTCAAGCGCTGGCCCAAGCCCTGGAGATCGAGTTCCACGTCATTCCGATACAGCCGGCTTTCGAGTCGCTGAAGGTCAGCCTGAGGGACACTTTTGGCCCCCGCCCGGAAGACATCACCGAGGAGAACCTGCAGGCTCGGGTGCGAGGCACCATCCTCATGGCTTTGTCCAACAAGATGGGCCACATGGTGCTGACCACCGGCAACAAGAGTGAGGTGGCTGTCGGATATTGCACTTTGTACGGGGACATGGTCGGGGGCTTCGCGGTGCTCAAGGACGTGCCCAAGACGTGGGTGTACGAGCTGTCCCGCTATCGGAATACCCAGACGCCGGTCATTCCCGACCGCACCATCACCCGGGCGCCGTCCGCGGAGCTGCGTCCCGATCAGACCGACCAGGACTCACTGCCTCCCTATGAGGTGCTGGACGCCATCCTGGAGCTGTATATCGAACAGGATCACTCGGAGAGCGAGATCATCTCTCGCGGCTTCGCCGCTGAAACGGTCCAGAAGGTCATCGGCCTGGTCGACCGCAACGAATACAAGCGACGGCAGGCCGCCCCCGGCATCAAGATCACCCCCAAGGCCTTCGGCAAGGACCGCCGTCTGCCTATCACCAACCTGTACCGGGAAGGGGCCCCGTAGCCAACGGGAAACTTTGTTAACATAGCGGAAACGGTCTGTTAACATCGGTGTCATAGAATAGGGCCATCCCCTTTTTTCCGCCTTGCCCACGCTTCACGCTGGGAGGTCCTCATGGCGGTCTTTTTCGAGCGCTTCCGCGCCGGCAACATGCTGGCGGCGGTGGTGGTGGTCGGCATCGTCCTCCTCTTGATCGTTCCGGTGCCCGCCGAAGTCCTGGACGTCCTCCTATCGATCAACATCGTGGTGGGCCTGCTGGTCATCGTCATGTCCATGGCCATCCAGAACCCCCTGGAGTTTTCGATATTTCCTACCTTGCTGCTGGTGGCGACCCTGGCTCGGCTGTCGTTGGACGTATCGGCCACTCGCATGATCCTGCTGTACGGCCACATCTTGAACGACGACGGCATACCCGTTGGGGCCGGTGCGGTCATTCCGGCCTTCGGGCGCATGGTGCTGGGCGGCAACATCCTGGTGGGCATCATCTTGTTCCTCATCCTCGAGGTCATCCAGTTCCTGGTCATCACCAGCGGCGCGGAGCGGATCTCGCAGGTGGCAGCCCGGTTCACGCTGGACGCGATGCCGTTCCGCCACATGCCGATCGATCAGGAACTCAGTGCCGGCATCATCGACGCCGCCACGGCCCGCAAGCGACGCGAGGCTGTCGACCAGGAGTCCGACTTCTACGGGGCGATGGATGGTGCCGGGCGCTTCGTGCGGGGCGACGCCATGGCGGCCGTGGTCATCATGATCATCAACCTGGTGGGCGGCCTGATCATGGGCGTGCTGTTTCACGACTTGTCCGCTGCCGAGGCCTTCAGGACCTATGCGCTGCTATCTATCGGAAACGCCCTCGTCACGACGGTCCCGGCGTTTCTCATGTCGACCAGCATGGCCATGATCGTGACCCGCGCTGCATCGCACGGCGACCTGACCGAAAGCATCACGGGCACGTTCACGGCCCAACCGGCCACCTTGCAGACGGTGGCGGCCATCGCGACCTTGCTGGGGGGCCTGGGCGTGGTGGGCTGGTTCGCCCTGCCGCCCCTGCCCTTCTTCTGCATGGGGGCCATCCTGGGAGGGGCCGCCTCCCATATCGAAAAGCGTAACCTGACGGCGCAACAGACCCAGGTGACGGCCCAGACGCAGCAGGTGCACGAAAAGGTTCGCCAGCCAGCCAATGCGATGTCCGTCCTGCCGGTCGATGCACTCGCCCTGGAGGTTGGACGCGGCCTGCTCTCCCTGGTGGACGAGGCGCAGGGCGCGAAACTCCTGGAGCGGGTGACGGCCATCCGCCGGCACGTGGCGCAGGAACTGGGCTTTATCGTGCCCGGGGTCCGGTTTCGGGACAACCTGCAATTGAAGCCTAACGGCTATTCGATAAGAGTGAGGGAGATCGAAGTCGCCCAGGGTGAAGTGATGGTCGCCCAATTTCTGGCCATCGCTCCCGAAGAGAAGCTCCGCAGCCTCAGAGGGGTCAAGACCGTGGACCCCACCTATGGCATGCCGGCCGTCTGGATCAACGCCGAGCAGCGCGGTGAGGCGGAGCGTCTGGGCTGCATGATTTTCGACCCGGTATCGGTGGTCGCCACCCATCTCACCGAGGTGGTGCGAAGCCACGCGGCCGACCTGTTGGGCGGGCAGGAGGCGCAGGCTTTGCTCGATACGGTCAAGCGCACGCACCCCGCCATCCTGCGGGAACTCATGCCCGACGTGCTGCCGCTGGTCGACGTTCGCAAGATCCTCCAGAACCTCTTGCGGGAGCGGGTTTCGATACGGGATCTGGTGATCATCGTCGAGACCCTGGCCGACCATGCGCGCAGCACTCGCGACTGCGAAGCCCTCACGGAATGCGTGCGGGTCGCTTTGGCCCGCACCATCTGTCGGGAGTATGTGAACGCTGAAGGGGTCATCAACGCCCTCACCCTCGACCCCGGCCTGGAGACCGCCCTGGCCGCACCGTTCCTGGACCCGTCCGTGGGTCATGCCTTTCTGTCGGCCCTCGGGCTGGAGGTCTCGCACCTTCAGGAGCGGGGCCTTCAGCCGATCATCCTGTGCGCACCCGCCCTGCGGCCCACCGTGCGGAAACTGACCGACCTGACCTTTCCCAGCCTGGTCATCTTGTCGTGGAGCGAGATGGCGCCCCGCGTGCGGGTCAACCCGCTGGGCATGGTCAGCGTTTGAGAAGCACCTCCACCTGGGGCTGGACCACCTGGGCGAGCAGCTTGTCCCCCGCGGGCGCCAGGTGGTTGTCCAGCGAAAAATAAAGCCCCGCCGTGTCCTGCTGGGCACGGAACTCGCGCTGGGCACTGACGAACGGGACCCGGGCGGCGGCCGCGGCTTGCGCCGCCGCCTGGTCGTAACCGTCAAACGCCAGAAGCTGGTCCGACAACTGGAACCCTGCCTTCCGTTGCCCTTCGAAAGCCGGGCGATTCACGCACACCGCCGCCGGAATGCCGACCACCAGCAGTTGTGCTCCGTAGGCTTCGCACCGCTTTCGAATGCGTTCCAGTTGGTGCGCCATGATGCCGATCTGGCCTTGCACCGCGGGGTCCTGCACGTTAAAACTGTGCACGTGGCCCGGCTGCCGCAGCACCTCGGCCAGCTCACTCGGGTTGATCAACCCTTTTCGATAGTAGTCCTGGACGTCCGGCGCCAGCCGCCCAAAGTGCGCCATCTCTTCTGGCGTCACCGTCGACAGCACAAAGCCGGCCTGCTGCACCCAGACCGGGTGCAGCGGCTTGTACTCCGACGGGTGCCGTCGCTGGTACAGCATGTCGGACAGGTTGGGCAAGAGATACACCAAGGGACGCCTCAGGAACGATCGGAAGACCGTAGGCGTCTCCTGAGGCGTGCTCTGATCGAGATCGTTGCTTTCCGATATACCCACCACCACCACGTCGGGTTTGAGCAGCGGCACGGTCCGATCGACGAGATTGGCATACTGAAATGGACTCGCCCCGGGCTCACCCAGGTTGGCGACCTCGACGCCGGCCAGCCCCTGTTCCAGCCGTTCAGGCCAGCTTTCTTCCGCCCGCACGCCCCATCCGAACACGAAAGAGTCGCCGACGACGAG
>DASYBA010000596.1:0-9411 GCA_036501005.1 Candidatus Xenobia bacterium
CCGGCAGCCGCAACTGCAGGTTCGCCACGGTCGCTTTCTTGTAGCCCCCCGTCAACTGCAGGGCCATGAGAAAGTCGCTGGCCTTGCGAATGCCGGGCACCAGGTTGTTCTTCATGTCGACGATGGACGGCTTGCCAGCCCCCGCCGCGATGGCGACGTGGTGGATGCCGAAGGCCCACGCATCTTCCGCCGTCAAGGTGCCGCCGAAGCGCACGCCCCCGTAGACCTTGAAGTTCTGCCGCCGCATCAGGGTCAGGTAGATGAGCTTGAGAAAGTTCTTATCCCAGCGGATGGTGATCCCATACTCCGCCACGCCGCCGAAGCCGTACGAGATGCGCTCGTCCAAATCATCGGTGATCTCGCTCCATTTTTCGATAGGCTTGGGCAGGCGGCCGCCCGCCCCGGTGAGATGAGCCGGCAGAGGCTCGATCTTCAAGCCGTCGGTCCCGACGATGCCAAAGCCTTCGTTCATCAGATACTGCGACAGCGCAAACCCGGCCGGCCCCAGGCCGACCACCATGACGTTCTTGCCGTTGTAGGGCAAGGCATACGGCCGGTGCACGTTGATGGGGTTCCAGCGGGTCAACAGGCCGTAGATCTCGACGCCCCAGGGAAGATTCAATACGTCCGTCAGCACCCGGGTCTCGATCTGCGGAATGTTCACCGGCTCCTGCTTCTGGAAGATGCACGCCTTCATGCAGTCGTTGCAGATGCGGTGGCCCGTCGTCGGGCACATGGGGTTGTCGACCACCACCACGGCCAGCGCCGCGATGGTGTCACCCTGTCGCTTCAGAAGATGCATTTCCGAGATGTGCTCGTCGAGGGGGCAGCCGTTGAGCGCCACGCCCAGCGGATTCCGCTGCACCGGCTTGTCCCTGCGGGGCATGGGTAGCCCGCGGCTGCAAGAATCCTTGTCACGCTCGTGGCAGATCATGCAGTAGTGGGTGTGGTCCAGCGTCTCCCGCAGGTTCCAGCGGGCGTCGGTCAGCTTGAAGCCGTAGCGAAGACGCTCGGTCCCCGGCGGGGTGTCCTTGGCGTTGGGCATGTCGTCGCGCACTTTGTATCGGACGAGGTCGTCCGGCCAGTGGAAGTCTTCCGGCATCTTGAGCGATACCCACTCTTTGAACTGCCCGTGCTGCTCTCGATCGTGACACGCACCCGCACTCCACTGTTCAAAGATGTCGAGCGTCTTTTGCAGCCACTCCAGGTCGGTGGCCGCCGGAAGATCCGACACCGCCCGCAATTCTGCCACTCGCTTGACGGCCTCGGCCGGCAGGGTGTCGTGATGGCGGGAAAACGCATTCTCCAGGTCCAGAATCTCCACCGCGGCCGTCGACACTGCCAGCTCTGCGTCGTCTTGCTTCAGCTCCGGCCGCAGCCGCTTCACCAGGGCGCCGATGTCCGGCTTGGGCGAGAAACCCTGCGGATACTTCTTCAACGCCCGCTTCACCACCAGCTCTTTCTTGAACCGATAGATGGGGGCCAGCTCGTCGTGCGCTTCTAGCGAAGCCGACCGGGCTGATTCAATATGGAACAGCCGGGCCACGAAGGCCGACTGGTGGGGCGCCACCGCCAACAGCAGCTCGGAGGCCTCGCGATGGCCCAGCTTGAACGGTTCGGCCCGATGCTGCTCGAAGCGGGAAGCCAACGGGCCGTCGGCTTTGGCCAGGTAGTCGTAGAAGGCCTCGGCCAGCTCCGCCAGCCGTTCGGGTCGATACAGATCGGAGTAGTGGAATCCGGGCACCCCCAGGGCAAAGTCGTCGGTGGGTCTATGGGCGGCCTCAGGGGCGGTGGCGAAGGTCATGGAACAGCTCCTCGGAAGGGTCTCGAGCACAAGGCGCGGCGTCGCAGGGGTTCGGGCGTCCATGCCGGAACCCCTGCACCCGTGGGGCAGTCTATTCGCCGTCCAGGCCGTCTAGAGGCGGAGTGTTGTAGCGGCGCTGCCAGCGGCCGCTGCCAGCCTCTTTTCGATACAAGAGGTCGACCAGGCGGGGGCGGCACTCGTCACAGAATCGGGCCGCGTTGCCTTTCCACCGTTCTTGATCTTCGTCATCCTTCCAATTCTGCACCAGTTGTAGAATGACACCGGCCACCGAGGTATGGCGCTGGCCGGCCTTGCATTTGAGAAACTCCGACAGCTCCGAGGGCAACCGGATGCTCGTCGGGCCCCCGGATCGCTTGGAGCCGTCCGCTTGTGTCTTTGCCATCGGCCAACCTCCCCATTGCACGGGCCTTCCAGCCACGCTGTCAAATTGGTTCTATACCATGCACTAAATAACAATCCTTCAGGTGCCACTTACTGGTGCCTGACATGGGTAGATGTCTTAATTTCTTAGGAGCCACTTTTTCCCCTGTAACCTCCCTACACGGGACGGTGTAATCTCTGGCAGAAGGGAGGTTGAATTTCATGACTCGTTGGATCCTGGGCGGCTCGTGGCTCCTGGTGCTGACCGTCGCGCTAGGCGGCGTGCTCCGCCACGAAGGGCTGGGGGTGGCCGGCCTGGCCGTCGTCTTTACCCTGCTCTTGCTCGGCACGGCCCTTCTGGCGGCCACCGCCCTCCTTTGCTGGGCCTTCTTTCCCCACCACGTGGTCCGCAACCGGCAGCGCCTGGAGCGCATGCCGGCCCGCTGCATGCTGACCGGCATGCTGGCGGTCGCCACCCAGATCTGGCTCCTGACGCTCTGCCCGCACCCGATCCTGGGCCTGGCCTTCTTGCTGTGGGATGGCCTCGCCCTCGCGCAGGGCTTCCCTGCCCTGGCCTGGCTGTGTGGCGACCGGCTCTTGCCGGCCCCGCACAGCGGCCCTCGGGCCGCGGCCTTGGGCACGGCCGTGATCGCCTGGGGGGGCAGCGTTCCCCTCATCGGCTGGGCTCTCGCCATGGCCGGCCTGTTCGAATGCCTTGGCACTCACTTCATGGTCGGACGTCTCGCGTCATGACTCCGGAACTGTGCCACCTTTGGCGGGCTGCCGCCTTCGGCCCTCGGCCCGCGGCCAGCTACGAAGCCGCCGTCCAATCGCTCCTGGCCTGGCCTGACGACCGGCCGGTGACCTCGCCCCCCTTCTCCACCCTGCTGCCGCCAGGCATCACGCTGGGCATCATCGAGATCGGGCGCCTCATCCAGTGGTGGGTCGACGAGATGGTCGCCACCCCGTGGCCGCTGCGGGAGAAGATGGTCCTCTTCTGGCACGGCCACTTCACCACCAGCGCCGACCCCGTCTTCTCGGCCGGCCTGCTGCTGCACCAGAACCAGTTGTTTCGCAGCCTGGCCCTGGGACGGTTCGAAGACCTCCTCACCGCCGTCACCCTCAACCCCGCCATGCTGGTCTACCTCGACGGCAAGGAAAACCGCCGGGCGCACCCCAACGAGAACTACGCCCGCGAGCTGATGGAGTTGTTCACGGTCGGCATCGGCCACTACACTGAGAAAGACGTCAAAGAAGCGGCCCGGGCCCTGACCGGCTGGAAGCTCGGAGGCCTCGACGGCCATGCAGTGTTCGACCCCGCCGCTTACGACGACGGCGACAAACAGTTCATGACGCTACGGGGCCGGCTCGGCATGAGCGACGTCATCCACCACCTCGCCACCCACCCAGCGACGGCAGAACGCCTGTGCTCACGTCTGTATCGGTTCTGCAGCGGCCTCGACCCGTCCCCGGCCGAGCGGGGGCGGCTCACCCAGGTCTTCCAGGCGACCCGAGGCCACGTCGGGGCGGTCGTTCGGCAGCTTCTCCTCGGGGACGAGTTCCGTCGCGCCCGTGGCGGGTGGCGCTCGCCCATCGAGTGCGTCGTCCACGCCGCGCAGGTGCTGGATCGGCCCCTGTCTCGTCTCACCTGGATCGGCGACATGCAACGCATGGGCCAGGTGCCGTTTCTCCCGCCCAGCGTCAAGGGCTGGGACGACGGCGCCGCCTGGATCAACACCTCGACCCTGCTGGAACGAGTCAACTGGGCCAGCCGCCTCGCTCAACACCCGCCGGCCGGCTTCGTCGACCTGCTGGATAGCCCGGAGGGGGTGCCAGAACTGCTCCTCCGCCTGGGGCTGGCCGACGCCTCGGCGTCCACCCGCCAGACCTTGGAGACCCTGGCCCAGCAGACGCCCGATCGCTGCCAACGGGCCACTCGGGTCCTGACCGCCGCCCTCGCCTCCCCCGACTTTCAATTGAAGTGAGGACCCCATGAAAAGACGCCTTTTCCTGCAAAGCGCGGCCAGCCTGCTTCTGCTGGGACCTCGGGCAGCTCTCGCCGGGCCCCTGCCGTCGGATGCCCGCATGCTGGTGGCCATCCACCTGGCCGGGGGGAACGACGGCCTCAACACAGTGGTGCCGTGGCGTGACCCTCGCTATCGACAGGCCCGGCCCAGCCTGGCCCTGGGCGAGGCAGACCTGTGGCAGCCCGGGGGCCCGCTGGCCTTCAACGCGGCCCTCTCACCGCTCCGGGCCTTGTGGGATCGCGGCCTTTTGAGCGTGGTCAACGGCGTGGGGTATCCCGAGCCGGTGCGATCCCACTTCCGCTCTGCCGAAATCTGGCAGAGTGGAGGCCCGGGGGCCCGCACCGGCTGGCTGGCTCGCACGCTGGAGCATACCCGCGGCCGAGGCATCAGCGTCGACACCCCCATCAGCCGGGCCTTGCAGAGTCCCGCCATCTCGCCCTGGGCGGTCGGCCCCGCCGACAGCTTTCACTATGACGATATCGATCCGGTTACGCACGCGGCGCTCGACGACCTCTACCGACAGGCCGACCCACACCTGCGAGAGACGTGGACGGGGCTACAGACGGCCCTGCACGTCTCCGCGACCGCCGACCCGCACATGCCGCCAACGGAACCGGGCAAAGCGCTAGCCACCTTGCTGGCCTTCATGCCGGCGGCACAGATCTACCACGTCGGCCTGCACGGATTCGATACGCATGCCAATCAGCGCAACCGCCAGCACAAGGCCCTGGAAGAGGCCGCGACGGCGGTAGCGGCAGCCTGGAAAGCCGTGGAAGACCGGGGTCTGGCCGACCGCACGACGTTCATGCTATATAGCGAATTCGGCCGGCGGGTGGAAGAGAACGCCAGCGGGGGCACCGACCACGGCACGGCGGGGCCGCTCTTCATCATCAGCCAGGGTCTGCGCCGGGGCTGGCAGGGCGAGTACCCCTCCCTGGGCAACCTGACCGACGGAGATCTCCGTTACACCATCGACTTCCGCCAGGTGTACGCCTCGGTCCTGGAGCAGTGGCTGGGGCAGAGGGCCGAGCCCGTCCTGGGCGAAACCTTTCCCATATTGCCTTTGTGGGCCTGACGCGTGAACATCCTTGACCGAGCTGGACCAAGACGAGTCCGGTCTGATGGCTCGTGCCCAGGCGGGCGACATGGCCGCCTTCGAAGCGCTGGTGCAGATATACGCGCCGCGGGCGTGGCGGCTGGCGGCCCGGCTGGTGGGCCCGAGCGACGCCCCCGACGTCGTCCAGCAAGCCTTCGTCTCGGCCTGGCAGGCCCTGCCCCGCTTTCGGGCCGGGCAACCGTTCTGGCCCTGGCTCTCCACCATTGCGTCGAACCGGGCCCTCAATCACCTGCGCAGTCGCAAAGTGCAGGACGAACCTCCCGCCAGCCTGGCGGATCCTGCCATGGGCCCGGAGGGACTGGCCGTGCAGGCGGATCGGGCTCGGCACGTGCGGGCCGCCGTCGAGCAGTTGCCGGCCACTGCCCGCACCATCGTGACGCTGCACTACCAGGAGGATATGTCGGTGGCCGACATCGGGCGCACCCTCGGCATGGGCGAGTCCGCGGTCAAAGTGGCCCTCTTTCGAGCCCGCCAGAAGTTAAGAGCCTGGTTGCATGTTGAGTAACGACGAGGTCGACAGACTTCTGAAGATGCCGTGGGGGGCCGAGCCCGACATGCCGGCGGAGCTGGTGGGGACGGTCATGGCCGCGGTGCAGAGGGCCCCACGCCCCATGCGTTGGGAGTCGTGGGCGGCGGCCGCGCTCTTCGTGGCGGCGGTGCTGGGTGGCCTGTACTGGGTTCCGATAGACTTCAACGCGGCCTGGTCCTGGGTCCCCGTCCTGACGATGGGGTGGAGCTTTCCCGAGGTGGACCTGGCAGGGTCGATGGCTGACTCACAGGTACTGCTGGCCTTGGGCGTGACGGTGGGCGGTCTGCTCTATCTCAACGTGACCGCGGCCCGGCGGATGCAGGCATGAGCGAGGCCGCACGGCCCCTGGTCTTCCTCCTGACGGTCGCCGTCTTCGACGGGCTGCTGATGATCGCGGTGGCCTGCCTGGGCCTGCTCGGCCACGCGGTGTGGGGCGGACGGGCCGAGGCAGCCCGCCAGGTCTTGATCGATGCCCTCCCTCGCAGCGTGCTGCTCGGCCTGGCCAACACGGCGGGCATGGTGCTGCTGGTCATCCTGGGGGCCCGGGTCCTCCCCGGCCAAGGCCACGTCCTGGCCATCTTGCTTTTCCTGGGCTGGGCGTGGCTCTTCCTGGCCGGCCTGCCCGGCGTCCTGGCGGGGCTCGGGCAGCGGGTGCTGGGCCTTTTCGAGGTACCGGCGACGCCCGCCCTGTCGACCATCACGGGCGCGGTGGTCGTGTGCGGTGGGGGCCTGTTCCCGTGGATCGGCCAGATCATGCTGGTCCTCGCCATCGCCGCGACCGTCGGCGCGGGCACGCTCTCGGCCCTGCGCAAAAATTTTTGAAAAAATTTCCCGAGGTCACGAGGAAACCCATGGACCCGCTCGAACCACGCCGGCAGTCGAAAGTGTCGTGCTGGAGGTGGACCCATGGTCGTGTGTCCTGCGTGTGGCGAGCGAGCCACCATCGAGAACTATGAGGCCTGGACCCCTACGGGCGGGTGGCGCCGAACCGAGCGGATCACCTGCATGAACGTGCGCCCCAAACAGGGGGAGGCGTGCGGCAAGAAGACCGTCCTGAACGAGACCAAGCTGGAACGGGAGGGCTCCCCCCTCGTGCCCGGCAACTCGGCCCCATCGCCCGCTCCCACGAAAAAAGCTGCCGAGCAGAGGCCGCCAGCCGAACCCCGACCGGAGCAACCGCCGGCGCCGGTGCCGGCCCCCGCGCCCGACCCCCAGCCCGAACTGACGCAGGACTCCGCGGAACAACCCGAGGTCAAGGAAGAGACGGCCGACGAGGAAAAAGAGACTGGCCGCCGCTTTCCAAAGTATTCGCCCGAACAATACCAGCGGCTCATCGAGCTGGTGGAGGGGGGTATGACGTGCCCCCAGGCCGCCATTGAAGTCGGCATCCAGGTCAACACCGCCTACGGGATCATCGGCAAGTACCGCCGCAGCCAGAAAATTCAGGGCTCGGCCACGCCCAGCCGGCGCACCGTGCTCAGCCTGTTGCCGCACCGCAGCGGGGGGACGACTACAGTAGCCCGTCTGGACGCGCCGTTTCGCACCAGTACCCTCATGTCGCAGTTAAAAGCGGAGGGCATTGGAACCCCCGGTCGCATGCTGAACTCGACCGACCTGCAAGACTTCTTCAAGCTGAGCGTGGAGGCCCAGGAGAACCTGCGCATGTTCCACGCCATGAAAGCCGAGGTCGGCGAGGCCGATCGCTGCTCTGACGACTCGTCCGGCTAGGTCTGCGGGGCCGGCGGGTCTTCGGGCAGGTTGGCGGAGAGGACCTGGCGAGTCAGCGCGTTGATGGTGCCGCCGGGAACCTTGATCTTGCCGCTCTCCATGAGCTTGCAGAACGTGGCCGCGACGCCAAAACCCACGGTCAGGGCGAGGCCGACCTTGCACATGCCGTCAAAGGCCATGCCGAGGGCCTGCCACTCTTCCTGGGGAGTGGGCACGGGCAGCCCGGAGGCTCGGCCCGTCAGGCTGACGTTGGGGCGTTGGATGGATCGGTCGTCGGTGGACATGGGCGGCAAGCCTCCTTGATCGCTACTGATCTTCTCCCCCCTCGGCAACTTCCCTAGTCTCCAGGGCTCCGCCCCCCTATCCTCGAGGGGCTCCGCCCCCCATCCGCTTCGCTGGGGCCCCCCCGGCTGGCAGTTGGGGAAGCTCTGCGGCATCTGCTACGCGCTACTAGCCAGCGCCTCCTTTAGTGCTTCGCGCTACTAGCTGGCGTCTGCCTCGAGGGCTGAGGCAGGCGATGCGACCGGGCGGCTTGAATGGGTGCGGCCCTATTTTGTGAAGGAGGCGCGTTCATGGCCGTGCAGATTCCCGACAAGTTCAAGGACCTGTTTGACAAGAAGGCTTTCGCCAACCTGGCGACGCTCAACCCGGACGGGTCGCCGCAGGTCTCTCCCGTGTGGTGCGAGCTGGATGGCAACACCGTCATCGTCAACTCAGTGGTCGGTCGCCACAAGGACAAGAACATCAAACGAGACAAGCGGGTGGCGCTCGCCATCAGCGATCCGGACAACGCCTACCGCTACCTCGAGATCCGCGGCAAGGTGGTCAACATCACGACCGACGGCGGCGCCGCCGGTATCGACAAGCTGGCCAAGAAGTACATGGGCGTCGACAAGTACCCCTACCACCGCCCGGAAGACACCCGGGTGGTCTATCGGATCGAGGTCGAACACACCGCCTCCATGGGCTAGAGCGTCAGGTCCAGCACCACTTTGCCTTTGGCGCGCCCGGCCTTGACGTACTGCAAGGCCTCTTCCGCGCGGCCGAGAGGAAAGACCTGGTCGACGACGGCCTGGATGGCCCCGTCGTCGACCAGTCTTGCCATCTCGGCGAGCTGCTCGCCACTGGGGCGCATGAAGAGGTAGGTGTAGTGGACCTCACGGAGCCGAGCCAGCCGGAACAGCCGCCAGTTGATCATGTCGAGGAGCAGTCCCGCACCGAACGGGAGGCGGAAGTCCTGCAGGCTCTTGCGGTAGGGTATGGCGCCAATCGATACGATATGCCCCCCTCGCCTGGCGACCCGAAACGACTTTTCCAGCGTCACCCCGCCCTGCGTGTCGAAGACCACGTCGACATCCTTGACCTGGGCAGTGAAATCCTGGGTTTTATAGTCAATGAGGACGTCGGCGCCCAGCGCCTTGAGTCGCGCATGATCGACGGCACTCGCCGTCGTGAGCGTGCGGGCTCGCAGGTGGCGGCTGGCCAGTTGGATGGCGAACGTGCCCACCCCGCCCGCCCCCGCGTGGATCAGGACCTTTTGGCCCGCCTGCGTGTGGGCAATGTCGATCAGCGCCTGCCACGCGGTGAGGCCGACCAGGGGCAGGGAGGCCGCTTCGACGTGGCTGAGGCGGCGGGGCTTGAGCGCGGTTTCGGCTTCCAGCAGGATGGTCTGCTCGGCAAAGGTGCCGAGACGGTCCTTGCCGACCCGTGCGTACACCTCATCGCCCGGTTTGAAGCGAGTCACCTCGGCCCCGACGGCCTCCACGACCCCCGAGCAGTCGTTGCCCATCACGATGGGAAGGCGAAAAGGGAGGAGCAGGTGCAG
>DASYBA010000597.1:0-6937 GCA_036501005.1 Candidatus Xenobia bacterium
ACCGCGTAGGTCGTGGTCGCCCATTCGCCCACGCCGTCCAGCGTGAGAATGGCGGCCTCCTCAAAGGGAGACGGGAAGAAGGCGGAGGCCGCGTGGCTCTCGTGGTGCTCCGGAAAGATCATCTCACCGGCATAGTCCAGCTCCTTGCGGACCATCTTTTTCATGTTGATCTTCTGCTTGAGCCACAGCGGCACCACTTCGAGGAACATGGGCAGGCCCCGGGGCGCCATGGCCTCGTAGGTCGCAATGATGCGCTCGAACTTGAGGAACGGCTTGTCGTAGAAGGCCACCAGGTCGATGTCCTTGACGGTGATGCGGCCTTCTTCGAGACAGTACTTGACGGCGTTATGAGGGAACCCCTGGTCGCCTTTGATGCGGGTGAAGCGTTCTTCCTGGGCCGCGGCGATGACCTCGCCGTCCCGCACCAGCGTCGCGGCGCTGTCGTGGTAGAACGCTGAAATGCCTAGAATATTCACGCCTTGGAAAGTCCTCCCTCGCGCTGCCAATTTTTACTCATGGCAGGCTCCCAAGTCAAGTCAACGCGGCCTCTTCCACTGGATGGGGCACTCTCCTCCAGTAGTATTTTCGTTCGGGGGAACAACCTTGCGGTGCCCAGAACCATGGCGGGGCATGGACCGTCGCAAGATTCCCCTGTTCCCGCTCCAGACGGTGCTTTTCCCTGGCATGTGGCTGCCCTTGCGAGTGTTCGAGGAACGGTACAAACAGTTGGTTCGCGACTGTCGGGAACGGGACATGACGTTCGGCATTGCCCTCATCCGGGAAGGCCAGGAAGTGGGCGGGCCCGCCGACCCTTATCCCATCGGAACGCTCGCTCGTATCGAAAAGATCACCCCGCTCGACGACGGCCACATGGTCCTGCAGACCCAGGGGGTCCAGCGCTTCCGGGTCGTTCACCTCATTGCGGGCGAGCAGCCTTACTTGCTGGGCGAGGTCGAGATGCTGGAGGAAGACCATCCCCGAGCCGACCTGCCGGCGGCCCTCCAGACGCAGGCCCTGTACGAGAAATACCTGGAGCTGCTGCGCGGCCTGGGGGGGCAGATCTCCGAGGTCTCATTGTCGGGCGCCGACTCCAACTTTCTCTCCTGGCTGGTGGCGGCCACCCTCATGATCGGACCGGCCGAGCGTCAAGAGCTGCTCCAGATGGACGAGACGGAGACCCGCCTGGTGCGCGAAGTCGCCATGCTCCAAGAACACATCCGCGTCCTCGAGGGCCGCCAGAAGTGGAAAGTCCTCCCCTTCTCCTCCAACTAGCAGAGCTGAGGGGCCCCCAGCGAAGCGAGGGGATGGAGCGCTCGAGGCAAAGCCGCGAAGCCCATTCCTGCACCGCGAAGCTACTCCAAAGCTCCCCGAGCCACGAGCCGGGGGGGCCCCCAGCGAAGCGACTGGGGGGCAGAGCCCTTTAGGGCAGGACCCCCCCTGGGGGGGCGAGAAATAACAGGTTCAACGGGTGCACTGTGAGCGCAGACGCCCGCTTGGATAACGGGGTTCCAGAAACGAGGTTTCCATGGTGCGAGCTGCAGTTCGGGGGGGAGTGGTTCTCTGACCCGCAAGACTATTGCCATCGGCGATCTCCATGGAGACTATCACCGGCTCGTACGTCTCCTCGTGGAGGAGCAGGTTGTCCTGCCGGATTCGCTCGATCCAAATCCGGAGGCAAACAACCTCGACCTTATCTTTATCGGTGATTTTGTCGACTGGCGAGGCGAGCCCCTGGAAGGCGACGCTGACGACTGGATCGCCGGGTCGGCCCGCATCGTCAACCTCGTCTTGAAGATCCACCAGGGGTTCGAGAAGCTGCGCGACACCGACGCGAACTTCCAGTCCTACGTCTACCCCATTCTGGGCAACCACGACGAGATGATGCTGGAAGCGCCCCGCATCTTTTCCATTCTGCGAGAGAGCGACGTGGAGCTCATTACCTCCTCGTCCAACCAATACTCACAGCTTCGCAAGAATCTGCAGGGCATGGGGCTCACCCCTGAGCATATCGAAATCGTCCTGCGCTTCCTCAACTGGTATCTGCAGGGCGGCAACGTGACCATCCAGGGGTTTGGCGGCCTCAAGGATTGGTTCAGCGCCATGGATGGCGAGTTGGGCCAGTTCCTCCGCGAGCAGCTCCGCCTGGGCGTGGTGGTCAACAAGCGCCTGTATGCGCACTCCATGCCCGATTTGGTCGATTTCTGGCGCCCCATCGTCGAGATTCCCGAGCTCTCGCCCGAGCTTCGCGACAAGGCCAAGGAAGCCTACATCTGGGGCCGCAAGCTGTGGGGGTTCGACTATATCTCGGGCACCCGCACCCGGCCGTTCACCCAGAAAGAAGTCGAAGACTTTCTCTCGCGGGTCGGCGTCGCTGGGCTGGTGGTCGGCCACACGCCGATGTCCTGTCCCGACCCTTACTATGCTTTCGAGGGCAAGGTCATCAATATCGATCTGCACGGCGTGCCCGGCAGCAAGGCCTTCATCGAATTCTACGAAGTCGACAACGAGCCGGTGCCCGCTGCCTTCGTAGCGGCCCGCTACCACGCGCCTGACGCCCCCAAGCGGCTGCCCCGCCTGGAAGACAAGCTGGAAATCCAGGACACCCTCTTGCTGGAGCCGTCCGCATCGAAGGTCGAGAACGGGGTCCACACGGTCGAATCTGAAGACGTCAGCGAGATCGACTCGACTTCCGGCGGCATAGTCATCCTTTAACCGTTGGACGCCATTCAACAGTTCACCCAGCGGGTGGTTGACAATGTCGAACGGGTCATCGTCGGCAAGCGAGACGAGGTGACGATGGTGCTGGTGGCCCTCTTGTGCGAGGGGCATCTACTGGTGGAGGATGTGCCCGGCGTCGGCAAGACCATGATGAGTCGAGCAGTCGCCCGCTCGCTAGGGTGTAGCTACGCCCGCATCCAGTTCACGCCCGATCTCTTGCCGTCCGATATCACCGGCATCACCATGTACAACCAGAAGTCCAGCGAGTTCGAATTTCGGCCGGGCCCCGTCCATCATCAGATTGTGCTCGGCGACGAGATCAACCGCGCCCCTCCCAAGACCCAGTCTGCCCTCCTCGAATGCATGGAAGAGCGAACCGTCACCGCCGACGGAGTGACCCACGCTTTACCGCGGCCCTTCCTGGTCATGGCGACCCAGAACCCGGTTGAATACGAGGGCACGTTCCCGCTGCCGGAGGCCCAACTGGACCGCTTCATGCTCCGCATCCGGTTGGGCTACCCGTCGCTTGCCGCCGAGAGTGAGATGTTGGCCCGCCAGCAACTCAAATCGCCGCTCGATGACTTGCAGCAGGTGGTGACTGCCGAGGAGCTGCAGGCGATGCAGCACAAGGTGCGGGAAGTGCACGTCGATGCGACACTGCGGGAGTACATCGTGAAACTGGTGCAGCGCACCCGGGAATCGTCCATGTTGTACCTGGGCGCCTCGCCGCGGGGCTCCATCGCTGTTTTCCGGGGAGCCCAGGCGTGGGCCGCCATGCAGTCTCGGGAGTATTGCATTCCCGACGACATCAAGAAGGTGACCATCCCGGCGCTTTCGCACCGCATGATCAGCAAGACAGACGGCGTGCGGGGCACGGCCTCCGTGTCGGTGCTCCGCGAAGCCCTGGACACCGTGCCCGTCCCGCAGTAGCTCGTCAGTGGCCCCGATGCATGGTGTCCAGGCCAGCCATCCGGTTGGCCTTTGTCGCCATTCTCTGTTGGAACGCTTCGCCGGCCGCCATGGCCTGTCCAACGTCCTCCAGGCAGGCTTCCATTTCCTCCAGTGAAGCCGTGGTCAGCAAGGTTTCCAGGGTCGACACCACTTTCGACAGAACCGTGATGGCCGTGCGCACGTCCTCCTGTTCGAGTTCCGCCAGGGTCGCGAAATCGCGGCTGCGAGACAGGGCCTCATACTCATCGGTGGTCTGGCGAAACGGCAGGGCGAGGGCCCGGACCCCCGTCGCCCACGTCTCGTCGTCTACTTCACCTCTGCTCGACTGCTCACAGAGCCGGGTCAACTCGGTCCACAACCTGGACTCCCGCCAGGGGTGCCCCTTGGTAAACGGGCCCTGGACGACTTCCTCGGCCACCACGTCCAATTGGCTGCCGGCTTCGGTGGCGAAGGACGACTGTAGCGACTCAAGCCTCTCCCAGGGCGATTTCCAGGACCCCATCTCTAACCCACGCCTCCCCGAAAAAATCGAACGGCCCGGAAGCACGCTTCCGGACCGGTTCGACCTGGGTTCTGGGGAACCCTAGAACAATTTGCCCAGGGCGCCGGCGACCTGCGGGGTGCTCCCGACCGGGCTCTGGCCCCCGTGATGATGATGGCCGTGGTGGCCCTTGACGCCCAACTCCGGTCCGCCGGGATTGACGCCGCCGCCGGCGCCCACTTCGGGTCCGCCCGGATTGACTTTGCCGAGACCGGCGGTGAGACTGGTGGCACTAAGCATGATTCGATAACCCCTCTCGTCTATGTCTGTTTGTCATTGCATCTTATCCCATCCCGTGATGGTGTGTCCAGAGCGCTTTCTTTGCCAATCTGTAGCCGAAGTTACCAGGCTGTGAAAACCTGGTTCGAAAGTGTAAATTTCTTTAAACTTTTCGAAATCTTTATGAGAATTGGTCCAAGACGCCGACCAGCTCCGCCGGGAGCGGAGCTTCGAATTCTATCGGCTCGTCGGTGACGGGGTGCTGGAAGGCCAGTCGGGAGGCGTGGAGGAAGTGTCCCTTCAGCAGGGGAGAGGGGTGGCCGTACACTGCGTCGCCGATGAGCGGGTGCCCGATGCTGGCCAGGTGGACGCGGATCTGATGCGTGCGGCCCGTTCTGGGCAGCGCCCGCAGCCAGGTGGTGGTGGCCCGCTCCTCAATCTGTTCGATACGAGTGATGGCCCGCCGTCCCCCCACCACCACCGCCATCTTGTATCGTTCCCGAGGATGTCGCCCAATGGGACGATCGATACGCATGGCGGCGGCCGACAGGTGCCCCTCCACCAACGCCAGGTAGGTCTTCTGCACCTCACCGGCCGAGAAGGCCGCGGTCAGCCCCTGGTGGGCCGCATCGGTGCGGGCCACGATCATGAGACCCGACGTGTCCTTGTCCAGCCGATGGACGATGCCCGGACGCTCCACCCCTCCGATGCCGGACAGTCGACCCTGGTATCGAGCCAGCAGGCCATGGACCAGCGTGGGTTCATGGGTCCCGCTACCGGGGTGCACCACCAACCCGCGGCGTTTGTTCAAGATGATAAGATGCTCATCCTCGAATAGGACGTCGATGGGCATCGTCACCGGTTCCAGGCGGGCCGGTGCGGGAGGCGGCACGTCCACCTGGAGCGCCTGCCCGCCCTCCAGCTTCGCACCTGCTTTCAGCGGGCGCCCCCGCCAAATCACCCTGCCATCCTCAAACAGCCGCTGCACCTGGGTTCTAGACATGCCCAACTGTCCCGCCACGAACACGTCTGCCCGGGCGCCCGCGGCCTCGGTCGAGACGGTCAGATCCAATTGCGGATAAGCATGCAGGCTTCGAAATACGGCTTGGGTATCGGATAGCCGATGAGAAGCGGATAGTAGACCACCGTCCACAGCACCGCCACGACGATGAAGATGGTCATGACCACCCGGCCAATGGCCATCTCCCGCCAGTCCGCCACGGTGTGAGCCGTCAGGATGCACATCAGCGGAACGACCGGCAGCATATAGAACATGAAGCCCGGGTTCATGGACCACAGGAGCACCTGCGGCAGATAGGCCAGAACGCAGAACGCCAACCCCTTCTCGTCACCCTTCTGCCAGGACTCCCGCCACTCGTCATACGCGATGCGCGCATCCGGATCGGTGGGCGGCGGCCGCGTATAGGCCCCGGTGGAGAACAAGAAAAACAGCGACAGGGCCATGCGAATGCTCACCACCAGCAAAAAGAGGAGGAAGAAAAGCCAGGTCCAGGGCGACCCCAGGCAGATGGCCCCGTACACCCACTTGACCTGCGGACTCTGTTCCATGCTGCGAGCAAAGACCCGCTGGAACCACTTTTCCTGCGGCCAGTGCGCCATGAAGGAGTAGTTCGGGCTGGGCTCTTCGTGGTAGATGTACCAGATGGGTCGATAGCAAAGCGGCCACTCCCACCAGCTCGACAGATAGCGGTGGTGGAATTGCTTCGGATCGTGCCGGAAATTCCACATCTGGACGTGGTAGAAGCGGAAGTCGGTCCACGTGTGGTCCAGGTTCCACTTGTCGGCGCGGCACAGCGGAATGAAGCACATGAGATACACCGCCACGGCCAGGACCACACCCATGACGAACACCTTGAGGGTATCGATCAGTCGGACGATCCATGGGTTCCGGCCGTTGAGATCTTCTCGATCCTTGAGGAGGAAGACGGCCACCAGGGCGCCGATCATGGCGAACATGACGCTCCACTTGGTGGCAACGCCAAAGGCAAAGCAGATGGCCGCCCACCAGGCCCACTTCATGTCCTTGCCCGGCTCCTGGATGTATCGCCAGGTACAGACGAGGCCGATCATGATCCAGAACGCCTCGTACATGTCGAGCATGGCGATCCGACACTGCACGATCTCAACCTGATCGATGCAGACGAAAAAGGCCGCGAGGAACGCGATGAAGCGATTCTTGAACATGCCCAGGGTCAATCGATACGTCAAGGCGACGATGACCAGACCCAGCACCAGGCTGCCCCACCGCCAACTGATGGTGGAGATCGAGGTTGGCGCGGGGTTGAAATTATGCAACACATACCGTTGGACGCCCCACCAGACCTCCATGAATGAGGCCATGAAGAGCTTCGCGGCAGGCGGATGGACGTGGTTTTCGTCCTTGTCGTAGGGATACGCGTCCGGGTGCTTGGGATCGGGCACCCCAAACGTCAGATAGCTATTGGCGCCATCTGGATAGTAGATCTCGTCGAAATAATGCTCGTAGGG
>DASYBA010000598.1:0-1766 GCA_036501005.1 Candidatus Xenobia bacterium
GTTACTTCTGGACGATCGCATGGTCTGTCCTGATGAACGCCCCGGCCGCGGCCTCGGCACGGCCACGTTCCCCCACCCAAGGAAGGGCATGATGAAGCTTCTTCTCACGTCCGCTGGCATCAAGAACACGAGCATCCACGACGCGCTGGTCGACCTGCTGGGCAAACCGGTTGCCGAGTCCAGCGCCCTCTGCATTCCCACCGCGTCGTACGGGCACCCGGAGGGCGGTCCTGGCGCGGCATGGCAGTTCATCGCCGGACGGGGCCGCACCCCCTTGTGCGAATTGGGCTGGAAGTCCTTGGGAGTGCTCGAGCTCACCGCGCTGCCCAGCATCGATGAAGAGCTTTGGGTTCCCATGGTCCAGGAGACGGACGCCCTGCTGGTGGGCGGCGGCGATGCTTTGTACCTGTGCCACTGGATGCGGCAGTCCGGACTGGCGGACCTCTTGCCGTCGCTGCGCGAGGCAGTCTATGTGGGGGTGAGCGGCGGGAGCATGGCGATGGCCCCCAACATCGGGGAGGGCTTCGCCCACTGGAAGCCGCCCGCCGGCGGCGACAAGGCGCTGGGACTAGTTGATTTTTCGATCTTTCCGCACTTGGATCACGAGCGTATGCCGGAAAATTCCCTGGCCGACGCGGGAAAATGGTCCGTCAGCGTGCCGGTGCCTGGGTACGCGATTGACGACCAGACCGCCATCAAAGTGACCGACGGAACTGCCGAAGTCGTCTCCGAGGGGCACTGGAAGCTGTTTACCCCCTAAACCCGGGAGCCCAGCGGATTGGTCATCTGGCAGGTGGAGGCACCGCATGAGCGAAGGCTGCGTGTTCTGTGATCAAAGCTGGATGAGGGAGGCCGAGATCTTCATCGAGACCCCCCACTGCATATTCGCCTCGACCCGGGACCCGGGCATCCGGGCCCAAGCCGGCCTGGCAGAGGGCGTCCTGCCCGGCTCCGGGGCAATCGTGCCCATCGCCCACCGGACTTCGGTCTTCGATCTGACGCCCGCGGAGTGGGCTGACACCCAGGATCTGTTGCTCCAGGCCAGGATGGCGCTACACGATCTCCTGGCCCCGGACGGCTATTTGCTGGGCTGGAACCAGGGTGGTGTCCTGCATCCCCACATGCATGTCATTCCACGATTCGACGACGAGCCGCTGTCTGACCGCTGGCTGCGCTCGGCGATCAACGCCCCGGGAAACAGACGGCCCGATCCATGGGCGCCCGGGAGCGGACGGGCACTTCAGGGTGCCAGGTGAGCGAGGCACCCGCCCGGTGACTAGCGGAAGTTCCTTTGTTCGGCCTGTCGACGGTGCGGTCCTCGCTCGTGCGCATTGTGATCCCCCCGGGGATGTGTGCCCCAATGACGGTAACGTGGTTAGCATTTCTTGCCGTCACCCGTTTGCGCGCCGTCCGCAGGCCCGGCCGGGGCGCGGCATGACTCAGACGGCCCTGGTCAGGCAGTCAGGTGGGTCCGTGAGTGACCGTGAGTCGTCGCCGTTTACTGTCTTATCGGGCACGGAGTGGGCACGCGCCCAGTGATCCTGTCGGGTACCAGCGCGCTGACGCTGACACAATGCCAGCATGTCGCTAGTGCCCGTTCCGGACGCCTTGGAGACCGATCGCCTCATCCTTCGGCATCGCAGAGTGGACGAGGCCGCCATCTATCGCCAGTTGTGGACTGAGCGGGATCCCCGGGTGCCGCCGCATCGGCAGATAAGTCCCGAGGGCCGACCGACCGAGGAGGACATCGCCGCGCAGATACGCGC
>DASYBA010000599.1:0-9154 GCA_036501005.1 Candidatus Xenobia bacterium
GAGGCGAGTGCACCAGGGGAAACGCCTCCTGGTCTTCGAGGTGATCGACCCACCGGCGCGGAAGGGCTGATCGCGGCTATCTCGCGGCCGAGGTCCCAGTCAGACAGGTTCAGGAAAAGTCAATCGCTCGTAGATTTCGGCCAGCTTCAGCGTGCAGCCGATGCTCTCGATATGGACTTCCGCATCCAAACCCGTGGCGAACCGAACCGTCCAGATGGTGTCCGTCTGTTTCTGCCAGTGCTCTACTAGCGGCTCGTCCTGCTCGACCAGCAGATATTCGCGAAAAGATGGAATGCTCTGGTACATCTGCCGCTTGTGGGTGCTGTCGAAGCATTCTGTTGATGGCGACAACACCTCAAAAATGACAGTGGCATTGGTCAAGACGTCCCTGACCTTGTCGTGATACTCTGGGGGCCCGCAGACCACCGTCACGTCTGGATAGAAAAACGACTCTTTCCGGCGCGTGCCGACTTTCATGTCGCTGGTGAACACTTGGCGGGGTCCGCCTCTAACATGATTCCATAGGAGGCTCCCAATGTTTATCATGATGGTATTGTGCTCAGGGCTTGAGCCAGGTAGGTTTCGGGGCTGACCTTGGGGATATCTTCGCGCGCTACCGACATGCCGACACTTTCGACGGCCCGCCGGCGTAACCCCCAAGAACTTGCGTTGCCTCAGTCAGCGATTCGGCGCGCCAAACTTGATTCTGCGGTAGATATCGGTCAGTCTGAGGGTGCAGTCCAGCGCTTTGACATGAACCTGACCTTTGATGTCCTCTACAGCCGCTACCAACCACACTCCCTTGGAACCTCGGCTCCAGTGCTCTACCCGGGGAACATCCTGCGAGACCAGCAGATAGTCGCTCAACGATTTGATACTTTGATATTTGATGCGCTTCCCGCCCCGATCGAAGTCGGCAGTCGAAGGAGATAGCACTTCGAATACAACCTTGGGATTGGTGAGAACGTCCCTGTGCGAGTCATGGTACCGCGGTTCCCCGCACACTATGGTCAGATCGGGGTACGAGAACAACCCGGCCCGTTCGGTTCTCACTTTCATGTTGCTTGTGAAGGCGGTACACGGGCCGTCGCCCACATGGTTGTATAGAAGAACGTACAGGTTCCCGGCGATCAGGTCGTGCTCGGGACTGCCCCCTGGCATGTTGAGGATGACCCCGTCGAAGTACTCATGCTTGTCCGAACTTTGCCGTTCCAATGCCAGGTAGACTCCGGGGGAAGTTTTAGGAGCCTCTTGATGGGCAACGGACATGACCAACCCTTCGACGCCTGCCTCGGCGTCACCTTGACGCCGAGTAGTTGGGGGCGTCCTTCACCGCCATGATGCCGTGCGGGTGGCCTTCTCGCTGCCCGGCCGGCGTCACCCGCAGGAACTTGCGCTGCCACAGTTCCGCCAGGCTGCGGGCCCCCACGTAGCCCATGCCCGCCCGGAGACCGCCCACCAACTGGTTGACCACCTTGCCGACGGGCCCCTTGTAGGGCACCACTCCTTCGATACCCTCCGGCACCAGCTTCTGGTTGGGCACGGTGCTCTGACCGTATCGATCCTTCGAATAGAGCTTCATGGCCCCCATGGACCCCATGCCGCGGTACTCCTTGTACCGCTCGTTCCCAATCAATACGACCTCGCCCGGGCTCTCATCCGTGCCCGCCAGCATGCTGCCCAGCATGCACGTCGACGCCCCCGCCGCCAGCGCCTTGGTGATCTCCCCGCTCTGCGTGATGCCCCCATCGGCAATGATCGGAATGTTGAACTTCTCCGCCGCCCGCCGACAGGCGAACAACGCCGTCATCTGCGGCACCCCAACGCCAGCCACGACTCGGGTCGTGCAGATGCTGCCCGGGCCCATGCCGACTTTCACCGCATCGGCCCCGGCCTTGATCAAGGCCTCCGTCCCCTCCGCCGTGACCACGTTGCCGGCAATGACGGGCACCTGGTAACGCTCTTTCACCCGAGCCAGCATGTCCAGGACGGCCTTGCTGTGGCCGTGGGCGGTATCGAGTACCAGCACGTCCACTTCGGCCCGGAACAGTTCCTCTACCCGGGCGAGGGCGTCAGGTCCCACGCCGATGGCCGCCCCGACCCGCAGCCGGCCCTGTTCGTCCTTGCTGGCCGACGGGTAGTTCTTCTTCTTCTGGATGTCCTTTACCGTGATGAGCCCTTGCAAGCGGAACTCCGCATCCACGATAGGCAGCTTCTCGATCTTGTACCGATGGAGGAGCTGGTGGGCCTCTTCCAGACTCGTGCCGAGCGGTGCCGTGACCAGGTGCTCCTGGGTCATGAGCTTTTCGATAGGCTGGTTGTAGTTTTGTTCGAACCGCAGATCCCGATGGGTCAGGATGCCCACCAGTCGCCCATCCCGGGTTATCGGAATGCCCGATATCTGCGCCTTCTCCATGACGTCCAGCGCCTTGGCCAGGGAATCGTCGGGCGACAACGTGATGGGATTTCGAATCATGCCCGATTCTTCACGCTTCACCTTGCGGACCTCATCCGCCTGATCCGTCACCGGCATGTTGCGATGGATGATCCCGATACCGCCCTCCCGAGCCATGGCGATGGCCATCGACGATTCCGTCTCCGTGTCCATGGCCGCGCTGATGAGCGGCATCTCCAGCCGAATCTGCGCCGTCAGCCAGGTCGACGTACTGGCGTCGGCCGGGAGCAGGTCGGAATACTCCGGCACCAGCAGCAAATCGTCAAAAGTCAGCCCATCACCCATGATTCTATCCATCGCTCACCTCACAACCCCAATACTTCCGGCAGCGATTCGTACGCCGCTCGCAACTCTTTCAGGTCCACTCTTACGCCATCCAGCACCAGCGAAGTCCCGCCCACTTTCCCGAGCCCTCGAGCCGGCACCCCGGTCCAGTCAACTTCCGCCGAGCACGTCACCACGATGCGGGACGGTGCCTCCCCGAACCAGGCGAGGGCCCGGTCGGTTCCACCGATGGTCACCTCGGCCCCCAGGCCTCCCAGCAGGCAACACTCGGCCAGGGCCACCGCCAGTCCGCCGTCACTGACGTCGTGCGCCGAATGCACCCGCCTGGCGATGATGGCCTCTCGCACGACCTTCTGCACCTGCGCCTCCACGGCCAGGTCCAGCGGCGGAGGCGCTCCGCTCAGCCCCGCCCCGTGCACCTCGAGAGCATACGCGGAGCCCGCAAAATCCCTCGGCTTGGCGCCCTCCAAGAGGACAATCCGGTCGCCTTCCTGTCGAAAACCCGCCCCGACGGTCCGCTTCACGTCCCCGAGCACCCCCACCGCGCCCACGATGGCGGTCGGCAGGATGGCTCCGGCCGGGCTCTCGTTATATAACGACACGTTGCCCGACACGACCGGCAATCCCAACGCCCGACACGCGTCAGCGATGCCTTCGATGGTCCTCACCAGTTGCCAGAACCGATCCGGCTTGTCCGGGTTGCCGAAGTTCAGGCCATCGGTGATGCCCGCCGGCTCGGCCCCCACGCACGACAAGTTCCGACACGCTTCCGCCACGGCATGGCGCGCCCCCTCGTAGGGATCCAGCGCCGCGTATCGAGGGCACGAATCCATGACCGCCGCCAGCGCCCAGTCTTCGACACGAATGACGGCCGCGTCGCCCGCCCCCGGGCGCAACACCGTAGACGTCCCCACCATGTGGTCGTATTGCCGGAAGATCCACCGGCGGCTGCTCAGGTTCGGCGACCCGACCATGGCCTTCAGGTCTCGCGCCCAATCTCCGCTGGGCACGATTCGGGGGGCCCCATGTTTCACCGTCGCCGGCACCTGCGGCAACTGAATAGGCTGGGGATGGGTCAATTCGCGCACCGGCAGACGGGCCACCACTTCAGCCCCATCGCGGATCACCAGTTCGTTCCCCTCGATGGTGCGGCCCAGCACGGCCGCGGGCAGGCCCCACCGGGTATAGATCGCCGCCACTTCGGCTTCCCGTCCCGCCTGCACCACCGCGAGCATGCGCTCCTGTGACTCCGACATCATCACTTCGTAGGGCGCCATCCCCGTCTCTCGCCGGGGCACCTGGGCGAGATCCACCTCCATGCCACAGCCCCCAGCATCGGCCATCTCTGCCGTCGTGCACGTGAGGCCTGCGGCTCCCATGTCCTTCAGGGAGATCAGCGCGCCGCTGGCGATCGCTTCCAAAGTGGCTTCCATCAGGCACTTGCCGCTGAACGGATCGCCGATCTGCACGTTGGGCCGCTTGCTGTCGTCGGCCCCGAACTCCTTGGAGGCCAGCACGCTGCAGCCGCCGATGCCATCTCGGCCCGTACGGGGTCCGACGTACATCACCGATCCGCCCGGCCGGGCCTGGGACGTCATCAGGCCGCCGGATGCCACGACCCCCACACACATGACATTGACCAGGCAGTTCCCGGCGTAGGCCCGGTCGAACAGCACTTCCCCCCCCACCGTCGGAATGCCGATACAGTTTCCATAGGCCGCAATGCCGTCCACCACGCCTTTAACGTAGAACGCTGTTGACGGATCCCGAGCATCACCAAATTTCAAGGCGTCCAGCAACGCCACGGGTCGAGCCCCCATGGAGACAATGTCGCGGATGATGCCGCCCACTCCGGTGGCCGCCCCGGCCTTGGGCTCCACCTGCGACGGATGGTTGTGGCTCTCCATCTTGAAGAGCACGATGTGGCCGTTGACCTCGATGCCCCCGGCATCCGTCCCCACCAGAGGCTTGAACCGACCTTCGCGGGGCAGTTTCGACAAGAAAACCCGGGATCTCGGATACCCGCAGTGTTCCGACCATTCGACCGAGAACATGGCCAGCTCGGTCGGAGTCGGCTCCCGTCCTAGAATGTCCAGAATCCGACGATACTCCTCGTCCGACAACCCCAGCGCCGCGTAGGCGCGCTCAGCGACGCTCATATGCCCAGACTCCGGAACAATGCCCGCCCGTCCTCCGAGCCCAGCAAGGCGTCGCAAGCCCGCTCCGGATGGGGCATCAGGCCGACCACGTTGCCGCGCTCGTTGCGCAGGCCGGCCACGTCAAACCGAGAGCCATTGGGATTGTCGCGATAACGGAAGACCGCCAGGCGATCCGCATCTGCCCGACTGCCGTACCAGCGCCCTTCGCCATGGGCAATGGGCATGCGCAGGCTCTTGGGCACGCCTCGGGTGAACGGCGTATCGAAGTTCTGCACCTCCAGCCACACGTCTTCACAGATGAAGTGGCCGCTGTCGTTGGGCAGCATGGCCCCGGGCAGGAGTCCCGCTTCCACCAGGATCTGCATGCCGTTGCAGATGCCCAGGACTGGCATGCCCTGTTCGGCCACCCGACGCACGTCTTGCATGACGGGAGAAAACCGGGCAATGGCGCCCGCTCGCAGGGCATCGCCGTAGGAGAATCCGCCTGGGAGAATGACGGCTGCCAGCCCCTCCGGCAACGCGTCCTCGTGCCACACGTACCCGGCGCCCTCCCCCAGCGCCCGTACGCAGTCCCGGTCGCAATTGGAGCCGGGAAACCGCACCACCGCAAACCTCATGTTCCGTCGGCTCCCAAGGGCAGAACCTCGAATCGATAGGACTCGACGACGGGATTGGCCAGCAGCTTCTCGGCCATGCCCTTGACCTCCGTTTGGGCCGCCGCCGAGTCCGGGCTTTCGACGTCCATTTCGATACACTTGCCCAGCGTCACGTTGGAGACCCCGGCATAGCCCAGGCTGTGCAGCGCCTTCTCCGTCGTCTGGCCGTGGGCGTCCAGCACGCCTTCCTTCAGCATGACCTCCATTTTCACGTGGAACCTCAACCCTCTACCACCCTTCCAATCGGCGTCGCCACAAATCCCAACTCGTGGGCTACGTCTCGACACCGCTGCGGCTCTGGCGTCACGATCACCATGCCGACGCCCAGGTGCCAGACCCGCTCGGCTTCTACCCACGGCACCTTGCCCATGTCCATGACGCGTTTCATGGCCAGGGGAATGTCCGGCAACTGATCCCACACGGGGCACAAACCTCGGGGAATGACCCGGGACACGTTGTGGCGCAACCCGCCCCCGGTGATGTGGGCTACCGCGTGGATGCGGGCCCGCGGTTCCCCTTCAAACCCCCCGGTCAGCGCCAGCACCAGCGGCGTGAAGATGCGACATGGCTCCAGCGCCACCTCACCCCAACTGCGGTTGTGCTCGTACTCCACCTGATACCACTGGTCGCCCAGGTGGCCCTGCAAAATGCTGCGCAAGAGGGTAAAGCCGTTGGCGCGGAAGTTGTCTGTCCGCACCCCCAGCAGCGTATCGCCGGCCGACACCCCGGTGCCGTCCAGGGCCCGCTCCCGACGCACCGTTCCGATACACGATGCGCTCCACGAGATGCCTCGCACGCCGTCGCGCAACTCGGCGATCTCGCCGCCCACCACGGCGCATCCGGCCACGGCGGCCGCCGCCTCCAGGCCCGCCATGAGGGGCTCCACCACTTCCGTATCGACCCGCTCCATGTCCAGCGTATTCACGATGGCGACCGGCTCCGCCCCCAGGCAACAGGCGTCGTCGGCCACCATGGCGACCAGGTCGTAGCCCAGCGTATCGAAGCGCCGCATCTGCCAGGCCACGTGGGCCTTGCTGCCCACCCCGTCGGAATTGAACGTGAGGCAGAAAGGGCCCATGTCGATGAGACCGGAGAAGCCGTCTTCGACGTTGATGGGCACGCCCATCTTGCCCAGGCGGTTGCCAAACGTCGACTGGGCATGCCGATAGGCGAGTCGGCTGGCCGAGTCACCTGCCGCAATGTCGACCCCGGCGGCCCGATAAAGCTCACTCATGAGATGAAGCGATCGGTGGCGTCAGCCACCCACCGGTAGTTCTCCAGCACCTGCGCCAGGGCTTCCGGCGTGCGCTCCTGCAGGTTTCGATACACCTGCTTGTCCTTCATCTGCGACTTGTCGCCGCCCGGCCACAGCCGCCACGAATCATTGTCGATGACGTCGGCCAGAAAGAGGCGGGTCTTGATGCGACCGAACTCCACCTTGAGATCGACCAGGGTGACCTTCTGTCGGGCCCACGCCATCTCGAGCGCGATGAAGATCTGTCGGCCTTCCCGCACGACCTGCTCCATCTCTATCGAATCCAGCAGGCCGGCCTTCAAGACCTCCTCACGGCTCATGAGCGGGTCGTGGCGGGCGTCGTCCTTGAAGAAGAGCTCGACCAGGGGCGGATCGAACCGAAAGCCTTCACCCAGATCGGGGCGGCGCTTCAAATACGACCCGGTCGCCAGCCGTCGAATGACCACCTCGAGCGGCACCATGGTGCAGCGGCGGGCCACGAAGGTGGTGCCGTCGATCTTTTCGATAAAAGCGGTGTCAAGGCCGGCCGCCTCCAGGTAGCGGAAGACGTTGCAGGTAGTGCGGGTGGCCAGGCGGCCCTTGCCGGCCAGCACGTCGTGGCGAGCGCCATCCCCGGCCGTGATGTCATCCTTGCTCTCGATCAGCACCTGATCCGGCTGGGTCGGATGCTGTTTGACGATCTTGGTTTTCCCCTCTGCAATAACCATGGCCCCCCTCAATGCTTGAAACATCGCACCGACGTCGTACAGAGGGCCACGCCGGCCGCGTTGCAGACGTCGATGGTGTCCTGATCTCGTATCGAACCCCCCGGGTGCACGATGGCCTTGACCCCTGCGGCCATCAAGACCTGCGGGCCATCCGGGAACGGAAAGAACCCATCGGAGGCGGCCACTGCACCCTGCGCCCGCTCTCCCGCCTTCTCCACCGCCAGGCGGCAGCAGCGCACCCGGTCCTGCTGGCCCGCACCACTGCCCACCAAGGCGCCCGCCTTCGCGATGGCGATGGCGTTCGAGCGAGTCCCCTGGCAGACGTGCCAGGCCAGCAGCAGGTCCGCCACCTGCTCGGCGGTCGGTTGCACCTGCGACACGCACTTCAGGTCAGCGGCCAGCAGGCGGCGGTCGTCCGTATCCTGCTGCAACAGCCCCCCCCGTACGAAGCGTGATTCGATACCGTTAGCCACGGCCGGATTCGACAGACCCGGCAGCCGGATCAACTGCCGGTTCTTGCTGGCTTGCAGAGCGGCTTCGGCGTCGGCAGAGAAATCTGGGGCGGCCAGGACCTCGATGAAGCGTCCCCCATCCACCAGGGCTCGAGCGATGGCCAAGGTGACCGGCCGGTTCAAGACGACGACGCCGCCGAAGGCCGCCAGGGGATCGCCCTGCCAGGCCTTCTCAAAAGCCTCCTCTATTGTTTCGCCTCGCGCCGCGCCGCACGGATTGGCGTGCTTGACGATGACGCAGGCCGGCTGGTTGTCGAGGATATCGCCGAGCAGGTCGAGGTGAGACAGAATGCCGATGGCGCCGTCCAGGTCCAGGTAGTTGTTGTACGACAGCGCCTTGCCCCGCAGGTGCTGGAGGTGGCCCAGGCCCAGCGGGTCGGAGGTCGGCAAGGCGTGAAACCAGCCCCGCTGATGCGGGTTCTCGCCATAGCGAAGCGCATCGTCTTCTCGCAGCAACCACGACGCAATCGCCTCGTCGTAGCGGGACAACAGAAGGAACGTCTGGGCGGCCAGTCGCCGCCGGGTCTCGGCCGACACTGCGCCACGCGACTCCAGTTCAGAGGCCACCGCGTCATAGGCATGAGGGTCTGGCACCACGGTCACAAAAGCGTGGTTCTTGGCCGCTGCCCGCGCCATGGTGGGCCCGCCGACGTCGATCATCTCCACCACCTCGGGGGCAGGTCGCGCCTCTCGCACCACCGCCTCGAACGGGTAGAAATTGCACACCACCATGTCGACCGGCGCCACCCCCAACCGCTCTGCCTCGGCCACGTGCACGGCGTTCGTGCGATCGAAGAGAATACCGCCCTCCAGTTGGAAGCTGATGGTCTTCATACGCCCGCCAAAGGCTTCCGGATTGCCCGTAACCTGCTCGACCGGCAACACGGGGAGGCCCGCCTCGACCAGCGAGCGGGCGGTTCCCCCGGACGCCACCAGGGTCCACCCCAGGGCCTGCAAGCGACGGGCGAACGGGACCAGGCCGGTCTTGTCATAGACGGAAAGAAGCGCTCTGGACAATGGTTTCCTTTCTAGAGGGGCGGGAGCTTCTAGCCATCGTTCGGCTCTCCTCTCCAGGAGGACCAGAGGCCGGAGCGAATGGTGGGGGCCTTATGTTCGAACAACTCG
>DASYBA010000600.1:0-12893 GCA_036501005.1 Candidatus Xenobia bacterium
CAGAATCGGACTGTCCATGGCGGAAATGCTCAAGCTGGATGACGTCCTCCGTCGTTTCGCACTTGGCCAGGACGGCCCGCTGGCGACGCGCCTCAAGGCCGCGCACGCCTGCGGTCTGAGTGGTACCGTGAGCATGTGGAACGGTGAGGCCTTTGTTCCCACGACCGTGATCCCCCCAGACCAGAGTGGCAGCTTGCCGCCTGGGCGCACTGAATTGGCGGCGGTCACCCAGGGTGTCGATCTCATGCGGCGCGGCCGTTTCAAGGAGGCCGAGGCCGCCTTGCTCGGCGCCGTTTCGACGGACGTCAGCAGAATAGATGTCTGGTTCCATATAATCGTCTGCATCCTGCACCGAGGGAACGACGACGGTTTTGCCCTCCACCTGCTTGACGCTATCATCAGCGAGCATCCGGACCCTGGAGTCGCAGGAATAGGACGAGCCTATGCGATGTTTCTCGAACGTAAACCTGGCAGCGCTCGGACCCTCATCGAAGAGCTTGAGAGAACCACGCTGCCCGACCATCTGTGGAACATCCTGTGCGAATTGCAGATCCGCATGAGCTGGGCTGACCATAATCTGGCGAAGGCCCAAACCCACCTGGCGCGGCTGGAGCAGAAGGCAGCCGACCACCCGGCCGCCGTCTACTGGAAGCACCGACTGAACAGTAGGGTGAACTGAGCCATGTCAGGCCGGCACGAAGGCCAGGTTCTCCAGGCTTGCAAGCAGCTCAAGATCCATCGCGTAGTGCCGTTTGATCCGTTCCCGATACCGGGGATCCTCGAGGATCTGTTCCAACACTTCCATCAGGGCTCGGGACAGACGCATGTCCTTCTGGGGTGTGCCGAGGGGAATCCCGACGCCCGTCAATTCCTCCGCGATGGTCCCGTCGCCATGCCCCCAATCGAGGTAGAACTGAAGGTCTTCCCATCCCCACCCCAGGATAGCGACCGGCTTCGGCTCAACAACCTTCGGTAGCAGAGGCACGATCCTGCCGCCATGGTGCCTGGCCACCCAGGTCCCGCGCGGCATTCTGTGGTAAATGCGCCAGCTACCTACAGGCCGGCCTGGGCCTGGTGGTGGTCGACGTGGTCACCATTCTCCAGGCCAACCTGCACGCAGACATCCTGCAGCGGGTTACGGGCACCGAGGCGCTGGGTAACCTCCCCCTGTACGGGGCAGCCTACCGCCCGGCGACCCGGGATGGCCAGACCGTCCTCGACATCTGGTTGGAGGCGCTACAGGTGGGAGCAGCGCTCCCCACCTTGCCCTTGTGTCTCCACCGGGGCCCGACCCTGCCCCTCAGGCTGGACGAGACCTACACCCGCACCTGCCAAGAGCAACGGATTCCTACATAGTTTCCCCTGGAAGGATGGCTCCCCTGGGCCATGAATTCTTGATGATCGCTGATTCATCCAACGCCATCCGCAGCATCCTCCAGGCCCTCCCCGACGACGGCGCCGACGTCGAGGCGCTCGCCCACCTGCTCACCTACCACCCGAACGCGCGCTTCCGAGGTGGCTTCGTACACTCCGGAACCTGGACGGTATCTGCCGTAGTCGACCCCTCCGGCCTCCAGTTTCTCTGGCTGGGGCGTGCCTGGACGCTTCCCCCGGGCCCCCTCGCCAATGACCCTCCGGGCCCTGTCGGCGCGACCCTGACGTTGTCTCACGGTCTTCTCCGGGCCCGAAGCCAAATGTCGGAGTGGGGCCCCTTGCGGGTCCGGCCGGCCGGGGTCATCTTCTGGGAGGCCACCAGCGAGGAACTGCGTGCCGCAACGGGCGTCTCACTGGGACGCATCGTAGAAGGCAAGGGCCGGCTCAGCATGATGGCCGACGCGTTCGAGGCGGCTCCCGGCGTGGACCATGCTGGCCAAAACGTCGTTGTCTGCTTCGGCCCCTGCCATCTCTGGCTGTTCGATATAGAAGGCCATGCGATACCCACCGCGGGCGTACTGAAGCGCACCGATCCCCGCCCCAAGGCAACTGTGACCCCGCAGCGCTGGGACCAGTTTCTCGAGTCTCTCGCCTCCGACTCGCTGGTGGAGAATGCCCGCCGGCACTTGTTGAATCGAGTCAAGGATCAGCCGGATACCGTCGACGCCGACGGACGCAGCCTGTTGCTGGCCGGCCTCCTGATGGGCGAGGTACTCAACAGCCAGGGCCACATCGTGCTCTACAACTACAATGAAGACGGCAAGCACCGCCAGGGCTACGCCGGTTCCCCCACCCTCGCCAGGCAGGCCGTGGTGCTCTGGCTCGTCGGCCCCTACCTCAGGCTGTACAAGCCGGACGGCGAACTGGTCGCCACCCGTTCCATTCCCCATCCCGTGGCCCACGAGTTCGGCATGTTTCGTCCCTGGCGAGGCCGGGACGTCCACCTCATGAGCATTCGCCGACGCACCGATGTCGAACGGACTGTCGTGACCGCAGGTTCACGGCTTTACACCCTGATTTCCAGCCGTGCCGACTTGAAATGGCTCCTGACGGAAGAGCGCTTCGATCAGCCGCCGCGTTTCTGGCTCACCGACGGATACGGCGAACTCGTGCCCCTCGAGCCCCACGGTCCTTCCTATCCGAGCAGCAGCGTCAAACGCCGGCTGAAGCTGCTATCGGATGTCGTTGGCAGCGCCCCCGAGCACCTCCTGTTGCGAGTCGTGGAACGGTTTGGTGAACGACTGATGGATTGGTACCTGGCTACAGCACCGCCTCCCCAGGACCCTTTCCTGCAGGTTCTATACGTGTCGCTGCTTGGCTGGTGGGCCCGCCGTCCCACCTGGGACGCCTATCACGAAAACGCCGTCATGGACACCCTCGCCTGGTGGCGTAGAGTGGGCGAGATTCCCAAGGTCCTATCGGATGTCTATCGTACGCCTCTGGGCATCGACATTTCGTGGCCCGAGTTGACCCCAGCCGACCGTCAGGGATGGGCCGAGGCGTTGATCCAGCTCGGCCTTCAGGCCCGGGTGACAGACACTGGCGTCTGGGTCACGGCAAGAAGCAGGGCTTGATCGGACGGGGACAGGTCCGGAAGCTCGCAGGTCAGACCGTCCCGCATGGTCTCAACCGATCTCATCGAGAGGCCATGCCGCCCAAGAAAGGCAAACGCCTCTTCGCGTTCACCCGGGGTGAGTTCCGCAGGCACCATCAGCGCCCCAGACCGAAACCGCAGCAGACCCGCAGGTCCCCGGGGCCGGTCCGGCAGAAGGGCATCTCGCAGCGAGGCGAGGCTTTGGCCTAAAGCCGAAATCTGGTGCAAGAGGTGACGGGCACGCACCACGTGCTTCAGATCCGCCTGCGGCCGGTGCCAGCGGCGCAAACGCCAGACCAGCAGGTGAACCAGCGCGGCGCTGATGTCTACCAGGGCGTCGCCTACTCGACGGTCGGCCCACTCTGTCCACAACCCGGCCGCCTGGGCCAGGGGTTCCAGGTCCCGCACCACTCGCTTGAATACAGACACCGATACGGTCACCAGCAAATTCTCACGAAGCGCCACCGGCAAGACGAGACTGAAGCCTCCCTCCAGCGTCGCGGCATCCACCAGTCTGCCCTGTTCGATGGAACGCTCCACCGGCTCAAGCGGAGACTGGATCACGCCTCGCTCTGAAACCAGGATCAAGGTAAACCGCGGGTCATCTTGCGGACGCATCTCGGTCAGGACAGCGGCCGCGCTGGGTTTGGGAGTGAACAAGGCCGGAGGCAGATCGCACCGATAGCGATACATGCCTGCGCTCAGCCACCAGGTCTGTACTCTTTCCAGGCCGTGGGAACAGAGCGCCAACCGGTGCAGGCGGTCGCCTGGATAGCCAACGAGATGGGCGCTTTCCAGCCCGAACGGATGGGGCAGCTTGCGTCTCCCCACCAGCCCTCCATCTACTGTGTAGGCGCTCACCCACGGGCCCTGGAACTCTACGATGCAGTCTCCTCCTCGTCCGGGACCGGAGAGTCCGATATGCGTCAAGCGGCTCCCGTCGGGTCGCAGGGCCACCACCCGCAGGCTGCCGTTCGGACGCAGTTGCGCCTCGGGAAACACGCCCTGAATGATGATGCCCGTCTCGACTCCGGGCGCACCCTGCTCGATCCACCGCTGCACCAGCCAATCGGCGGCAGCCTGGGCGTGACGATCGGCACGGAATACTTTCAACTCCAAGTCGGCTGTCGCACTGTGTCGCCTCCGCTTGCGTTCCGCGACCAGCGTCTGGCTGCTGGGCACCAGCGCCTCCCCCGACAGCGCCCAGAAGTGCCACCGGTTGGCCATCACGACACCGATTACCCAGTGCCGGGCCTGTTCCGGTCCCAGGTGCCAGGTGTCGCTGCCCACGTGCACGCCGCCGAGTCGATCGCAGGGCAGGCGCAGAATCCCAAGGGCCTGCCGGAGCTGCCTGGGGACGACTCGCCGAAACGGCAACCCCGCAGGGGGCACGGACACGGTCCGGTGCCTCTCGCCCGCCCGTAACAACAGGCGGCCCTCCCCCAGCGTGACGGCCACCTCCTCCGGCGGCACTTCACCTAGTCGAACCTGCAGGCGGTTGCCCAGCAGAGAGAGCGCTCCGTTCTGAGGGCGGAGATGCCACCGCCCGTGCACGAGAAACCCGGTCCGAGTCTCCGGCGGCTCCCCCTCCAGGGCATTGAGCGCAGGAAGCAAACGGGCCGCGACGTCCCCACCCAGTACATCCGATATGGCCTTCAACAGGGGAGGGGTGTCGTCGTGCTTCCCAGGCATTTCAGGCGGGCGCGAGGGCCAGACTCTCGAGGTTTGCAAGCAGCTCAAGGTCTGTCGCGAACTGCTTTTTCCTCCGCTCGTAGGAAGCGCGGTTCTTCTTGATATGCAAGGTGAAAGGACTTCCCTTGCGAATCGTGTGGCAATCGACGTCCAGTTCCTTCAATTCGTAGGTCACATGCCGCCGATGGGCCTCCGCCGCCGTATATCGGTAGTCGGTCTCTCGGGGATCCCGGAGAAAGGTTTGCACCCGCGCACACTCGGGACACGCACAGCGCAGCTTGACGTCCTGGGTCCAGTGGGAGGGCGCCATCACCGGCTCGGCCGTTCGGCGGCGAAGGTCCTGCACGCAGTGATCGTGCAGAGCGGCATAGCCCTTTCGAATGCGTGCGATCGGCGGCGTCAGCGCTCGAACGGCGGGTGCCAGCACCTGGTGAAGATCGTACCACTTCGGGTGCCGTGACGCGTGTCGAACAAGCCGCACCATACCGTCGGCGTCATCGATGTGCTCGAGAGCCGCGAAAAGACCCTCAATGACCCCGACGCGCTCGGCATCCACCTGCCACGGGGGGGTCTTATCCCAACTGGCCAGCATGGCCAGCACGGATGGGACCAGATCCCGCAGCACGGCCACGCCGGCCGCCTCGCGGGCAGCCAGCCCGCACAGCGTACCGAAGATCTGGAGCATGGGCTCGAGCCGTCCATCGCGCCCTTCTCCCGCGCGGCAATTGTCGACCAGCCCGCCCAGAGATGAGGCCATTCGAGTCCAGCCCAACCGGCTGCAGAGCTGCGCCAAGGCGGTCCCCTCCTCTCCGTTGGACGCCGCCGGCAGTACCGTTTCTACGAATCGACAAGCCAGGTCCGCATCAGCCAGGGCAGCCAGACACTCCAGCATGGCGCCCGATGGTGGGTCGGTCAGCTCTTCGCGCTGCGTCCAACGGTCCAGGATTTGAGTTGCGAACGTCAGCATGGTATCGGTAGGATCGCCCTTCCGAATTCGAGCCTGGAGCTCTGGAACGGCAGCGTGGGGTCCGTCCGAGGCCAGCAGGGACAGCGTGTGCTGCCGGTCCCACAAGACGGCAACGGCACCATGGTACCACTTCTCAACCGAGGTGCCCTCGTTTCCAGTCGGGCTGACTTCCTTCTCCATGTCCGGCTTGGTGAAGCTGAGGAGTTCAGCAAGGTGCAGGTGCATGCGAGATGGCCCGCCTTGGTCGCCGGACATGGCCACAAAGTGATCGAGTTCGAGGCTCTCCTCTTCCAGCTCGTCGATGTCGGCGCTGTCGCCGCAATCGTCATCGTCGTACGACTGGCCCGACTGTCGCCATGTCAAACGCGCCAGGTGCAATTGGCAGTTGGCCACGGCTGCGGCTTCGGCCAGGACGGCCACGCAGGTTCTATCCCACCCCTTCAGCGTGGCTCGGGTCAGTCCGGCCTGCGTGTACTGATGCTCCAGCATCACGGCCAGCTTCCCCCCTTTGCTCAAAGCACGGCTCAAGATGCTGGCTGTCTCCTGGGTGCCCACCGCCGGCGTGGGAGCCACCGGGCGGCGGGGTCCCGCCGCCGAGAGATTGTAGACCAGGCAGATGCGATACCCACTCTCCAATGGTTCGACTTCGTGCTGGCAATCGGCATAGAAGGCGGCGTGTTGTATCTCATACGGCGAGTCCAATAGAAGGCGCCGAGTCTCCCCACCGTGCTGCACCACGAGGGCACCCCCGACATGCTGCGACGGCAGGCTCACGATCAGGGTGGCAAACATGCCGTTTTCCTTCTCCGAGTCGCGGTGGGGTGAAAAGAAGCTTCCCTTCTCGTACACCAGGAGCTTGTAGAAGGTGGCCGTGACAGGCTCCTTGACAGCAAAATCCTGCTTGACCTGATCGACCAGGCCCCCCAAGAAAGCATTCCACTGCGGGTTGTCAAAGCAGACGCAGGACGGCTCGATCTGCCAGACCCGTCGCACCGAGGTGTCGACGAGGGTTCTTTCTCCCAGGCCGTACGGAGCCTGGGTCGCCGCCCCTATCAGCCGGGTAGCGTCCTCTGGCCCGACAGGCAGAGGAACAGGTCCGACGGTCTCGACTCGGAGCCCGGGCAGGACCGCCGGTGACGAGCCGGTCGTGCAGAAGACAGACGCGGGTTGAACTTTCTTGAGGAGCTTGAGCAGCGGGTGTGACACCATAGAATGACCTCCTAACCACGGGGCCTTTTGGCCTGGAAAGCTGCGGATCCTTGTGGATAGGATTGTGGATATCGGACGCGGGCAGAGCATCGGGAACCCAGGGACTAGCAAACCCTCAGCGGTTTGCCGGATAATCGCTTTCATGGTACTCCCCCGGCACTAGCAACGGCATCGAAATCACTTCCTCTTCAGCCTGCACCCGCTGAGCCAGGAACGTCGTGTTTCCGTACTTGCTGATGGCGGCTGTGAAGGCCTCTTGCTTTGATGGGTAAAACCCCAGAACCTGGTCGTTTTTGATGATCACCCAGTGCCCCTCGTGGTCACGCAACCAGGAGGCCTTGTTCGCTTCGTAGATCGCATTCTCGGTGTCGTACAGTGCCATGGTCCCCACCCCTTTCAGTTGCGCCGTCAGTTGCGGCACAAGCATTCACCTCAGGCCTGGCGCACCTTTACGGACCGCCTGTGCAACCGTGTGGAACGATCACGGTTTTATCCGCAATCGCCCCGCTTTTGTCCGCAGACTTTTCCGCACCCTCCCCGAGAGTGAAACACCCATGGCTTGCATCCTGCCTCCGACATCCCGCCATATCGTGTCGTGGTCGCTAGTCTGGACTCCCGTCACCGCCCCATCACGGCTCGCGCTGGCGACGTCGCCGCAGGTATCGACATCTGCCGGTTTCATCGATACAGGTTCACCATGGTCTGAATCTCTCCCACGACCTGGTCTCGAAGCAGGGCTGGCGCTATGACCTGCACGTGCCCCCCCCACGACAGAATCCATCGCACCAGCTCCATGGACACCACCACCCGCATGCTGAGCCGCAGTCGACCGTCCTCCAACCAGGCTGTCTCCTGGGTGGGATGCCACATACGCTCCGAGGCCCACCGAGCGGCGTCGGACGCAAACTCGAGCGTCACGTCATGGGGCTCCTGTCCCACCAGGACCCCAAGACCGTCCCTGAAGTGGTCGTGAATATCGAAGTCCTCTGGAATAACGTAGCTCCGATGTCGGGGCCTGACCGACCGCATTCGACTCAAAGCGAAGTTTCGCAGCGCCCGTCGCAGGTGACACCAGGCCACGGCATACCAGTCCCCCCGAATGTGGGCAAGATGATAGACGTCGATGTCTCGTGAGGTCGTCTCGTCGCCCGTCGGCGAGTAGTATTCGATACCAACCGTACACCGCCGCTCCAGGGCTGTCGTCACCGTCTCCAGGACCTCCCCGTCGACCGGCCGTGCCGGCAGCGGGGTAAACAAAACCCGGTTCAAGAGAGACTGGGCATCGACCGAAACGGAACGCGGCAGGCACTCTCGGAACATGGCCATGGCATTGCTCAACTGCTGGGCCAGGGGCGTCCCCTGATGCCGCAGCAACGCCTCATGAGCAAGTATGACCCCGATGGCCTGCCCTTCGGTCATCAAACAGGCGGGCAGGTCAAAAGCCGGCTCAGTGTATCGAAAGCTCTTGAGCCGGCGGTCGTACACCAGGGGAGCTTTCCAGACCTCCCGCAAGGATTGGAAGATGCGCTGGGCATGCCGATCGCTGATGTCGAATTCCCTGGCGACCTGAGGGGCTGTCACCGTCATGCCCCGCTTTAGTTTCAGGTGGACGTGGTACGCCCGAGGATAGAGATCTTCAAGTCCCATGGTGCGGCCTGCTTCGTCTTGAAAGCGCCCCCGGCCTGCCCCTTGCTTGCCGCCTGCTTTAATACCTCGAATCCCAGCAGGGTCTACCCCCGCCTGGTAGCCAAACATGGGGTTGGCTGCGGTGGGAGGTCCACAGGTGAAGGTAACCTTGGGCGTGCACCTCGACACGGGGGTCTGGCCTCATCCTCTGTGGGGCCGGCAGGCATTCGCCGGCGAGACCGTGCTGGGCCCGGCGGGTTTTCTTCAACTGCTCGAGACCCATCTTGGGTTGGGGGGGCGGCCCGCATCGGAGTGTTTTCGAACCGCGGCGTTCCTGAACCATCTACGGGACAGCGACGATAAACGGCAGTTCTACCACCGTTCCTTCTGGCGGGATCCATGGGGCGTGTCGAGAGAGCTTCTAGCCTGGCAGGACGAGCTGGTGGAAGGGGGCTGGCACGGCCGACCGATGGGGATGGGTCGGCTGAAGACGCTGACCACCCTCCCTCGACCCGATCAGGCGAGTGTCGCCGAGCGTGTCAACAGGGTCGGGCGCAGCCACGTCGGGGTCGTCGAGGAATTGATCCTGGCCGATCCGATAGAAGGTTTCTCCCCGGCCTGGCAACGATTGCTTCGCAACTGGCAGGGACCTCTCCGGCGGTTGCCGACCCCGCCTCTATCACCGCGATGCTATACGGATCTCTCGAGGCTCCAATATAGCGAGCCGGGGCTGGTGGGCGACGGCACTGTGGTGCACGTGCAAGGGGCTTCGCCGTGGGAGGCCGCCGAGGTGGTCGCTGCCTGGCTCGCCTCCCAGCCGTCCCAGATGGCGTCGTCCGTCGTACTCTGCGAGGCACGCGGCGACATCCTGGACTCGGCGCTTCGTCGGCAAGGTCTGCCCTGCCTGGGTTCGAACCGATCCTCGCCCTTCCGCCCCGCGACCCAGGTCCTGCCGCTGCTCGTGTCGCTGGGCTGGAAGCCTCTAGACCCCTATCGGTTGCTGGAGTTCCTCAAACTGCCCCGAACGCCCTTGCCAGTCGGGCGGCACATCCTGGCCCAGGCCCTGCAGGAGAGTCCGGGCCTGGGGGGACCCGCATGGCATCAAGCCTGGGAGAAAGCAAAAGCCCTCGAGGGCGGTGAAAAACTCGAACCCTGGCTGGGCGGGATCGTGCCGCTGGGCTCGTTTGAGGTGCGGGATGGGATGCCGGCCGAAACCGTCCGAGCTGCGGCCGGTCAAGTGGCGCGCTGGGCGATGGGCTTGCTGGCCCTGCCAGAATGGCGAAACGACGCGCCCTTGCAGGCAGCGCGAGATCAGGCCAGTTCCCTCCAGCGCATTCTGTCGGACTGGGGCAAGTCGCCTGTTCCAGCCCGCCACCTGGAACGCATTCTGGCCGATCTGGCCGGGGTTGGCATCGTATCGCCGCTGTTTGTCGGAGAGGTCGGGCGTCTCTGTCGGGTGGCATCACCCGGCGCCATCCTGGGACCCGCCGACACCATAATCTGGTGGAACTTCGTCCAAAGCGACAGCAACTACCCGGCCGCGCCATGGACAGGCACAGAACTGGAGGTCATCCGACAGCACCAGGTGGTTCTCGAATCAACCGCCAGCCGATGCCGCCGCGAGGCAGACACCTGGCAACAGCCAGTTCAGTGGGCCCGACAACGTCTGGTCCTGGTGTCCTGGAAAGCCCAGGGCCACGCCCCCGTGCGTGCGCACCCATGGCTCGACGAGATGCGAGGGACCTATGGAGATGCACTGGACAGCCTGGCTCGCGTCGAGCTGCTCGGCGCCCTGCCGTGGGAAGACCTGCCCCACCGGACGGTCCCCGCCCTACAGCCGCTCTGGACGGTTGCCCCCGACCTGGTGGCGCCGCGGGCCCTGGAATCTGCCAGCAGCATGGAGACCCTGTTGCAATGCCCACTACGCTGGACCCTCACATACCCGGCCCAGGTGCACGGCCGCGTCCTGGCGGGCCTGGCAGACGAATCGATATTAGCCGGAAACGTTGCCCATGCGGTCCTCGAGCATGTCCTGATGGTGCAGCCCAGACCCTCGGCGCAGGACGCCATGCGCATCGCCCGTGCGGAGTTTGACCGCAGGGTTTCGGAGGAGGCAGCGACGTTGCTCCTCGCCTCCCGTAAGACCCTCCGCCTGATGGTGCGCGACCTGACCGCGAGAGCCTCCGCGACCCTGGTGGGCATGGTCGCATTCGATGTGACCGGGGTAGAAGTCGAGCGTAGTGCAGTGGTCGATGGGATCGCTTTGGAGGGTCGTCTCGATGTGCTTCTTACTGACCGTAGGACGCAAGAGCCGATTGTGCTGGATTTGAAGTGGAGCCCGGCCCGGGCCGTGTCCAAACTGCGGGCGGGATCGGCAGTTCAACTGGCCGTCTATTCGGGGATTGTGGGAACCGATAGCGCCGGCTATTTTTCCATACGGGATGGGCATCTTCACTTGCCACCGGGAACAGCCTGGCCAGGGCACCCCATCCCCGGCCCAAGCATGGCCGAAACTCGTGCGCGGGTGTGGGCGACCTGGCACCGGCGGATGTCTCAGGTCACCGGGGGGACCATCGAAGTCACCGCGGCGTTCGACATAGACAGGGACAGCTTCGACGGAGATCAGCTCGTCTTGCGGCCACCTTGCCGATACTGCGAGCACCGATTGTTCTGTGGTGTATCATGATTTCGATAGTAACCGCCAGTGCCGGTACCGGCAAGACGTGGCAGTTGACCAGGCTCCTGGCCGACATGCTGAAGGCTGGCATACCTGCCGACCGTCTGATGGCGACTACCTTTACAGTAAAGGCGGCTCAAGAGTTGGAGTCCCGGGCGAGGACCTGTCTCGTCGAACAGGGTCTGAGCGCACAGGCTCACGAGCTACCGGCGGCGCTGGTGGGCACGATCCACGCCCTCGGGGCAAAATTGGTGGCCCGATTCGCCTTCGAGTTGGGTCTCAGTCCTCACATGGACGTCCTCGAGCAGGAGGACACGATGCATTGCCTCCAGGAGGCGTTGGAGGACGTGTTCACGGAAGAACCATGGCGGGAGGGTGTACAGGAAGCAGCCGAGGCGTTTGGCATACTGCGCGAGGAGTGGCATGCGACCGTTCTTGGCCTGGTGACAGCGGCGAGGGCCAATCGGATTGGCCCCGCCAGCCTGGAGGCCGCGGGACCTCGGTGTGCCGACGAGCTGGCGGGCTTTCTTGATGCGCCAGCGGAGAGCGATCAGGACGAATCGCTTCTCAGGCTGCTACGTCGAGTCCACGGCGAGTTATCTCACCCTCGCCTGAAGATTGAGCATGAGGCGACGGAGGTTTTGCGGACAACTCTGGCCAGTCATGAACGGGGTCGCCTGCCCTGGTCGGGGTGGGCCAAATTGTCCAAGCTCGAGGGCGGAAAACGCTGGGAGGCCGCCCTGCAACCCCTGCGTCGTTGTGCGTCAGCATTCATGGAGCATCCTCGGCTGCGCCTGCACATGCGGCGCTACCTCGAGGGCCTCTTCCACTTTGCCGCCCAGGGTCTGGAACGATACCGAAGCTACAAAGAAACGGTCGGCCTCCTGGACTTCGGCGATCTAGAAGAGCGTCTGCTGGAACTGCTGGACGACGCAGACCTGAGAACGCTTGTATCGGACCAGGTACGCGTTCTGCTGGTGGATGAGTTCCAGGACACATCCCCTCTTCAACTAGCCATCTTCTTGCGGCTTGGGCAACTGGCCCGCGACACGGTGTGGGTAGGCGATCCAAAACAGTCCATCTATGCTTTTCGAGGTGCTGACCAGGAGTTGATGAAGGCCTGCACGGAGACATTTCCGGCCACCAGTCTGACGACAACCTATCGATCGACTCCATCGCTCCTGGCATTTATATCGTATACGTTTGCATCCCCCTTTGCCGGCCAGGGTATTCCATGGCCTCCGTTGACAGCCCGCAGAACCGAGGCCGGGGACGTGCCAGTGAGCCTGTGGGGGTTGGAAACACAGAATCGGGACGAGGACTGGGTGGCTCTGGCGACAGGGCTCAAGGCCTTTCTACAGGAGCACCCGAGTCTCGTTCCTTCCAGCGTGGCCGTTCTCTGTCGGCGGCGAGACTCGTGTCGGGATCTGGCCGGCGCATTGGCAGCGGCGGGCCTCCAGGTGGCTTGGGAACAACCCGGGATCCTGCGAACCTTGGAGGGCCGACTGGTTGAGGCCGGCATGCGACTCCTGCTCGACCCGTTCGATACGCTGGCAGCAGCCACGGTAGCCTTCCTGGACCGGCCTCTCGAGCAGACCGCCGAAGCATGGCTGGAGGAACGGCTCCGGGCGGTGGCGTCGGAAACAGACTCGCGGGCCTGGGCGGACCACCCCCGAGTCGCCCGGCTGCACGAG